>CAZJYL010000103.1:0-8156 GCA_964550265.1 uncultured Bacteroidaceae bacterium | reverse complement strand
GTTCAAATGCAAATTTGCCATCAATAATTTTGTTTTTCTCAAGTTTTTGCACATAGTTTTCAAAAAGATTAACACCTGTGGAAAGGGTATGGAGGAATGAATTCTCCTCTTCCCTGATAACGTTTTTTATGAGTTCTTTTTGTTTTGTCAGTTCAGAAAATTGATTGCCCATTTGTTTTTCGAGTACATCGACCAATCTGTACATAAAAGGCTCATTTAAGTTAAGAAATGAATAGCCATAACGCACTGCCCGCCTTAATATTCGTCTGATAACATAACCTGCCTTGGCATTTGAAGGAAGCTGCCCGTCTGCAATGGCAAAACTTACAGCCCTTATATGGTCGGCAATAACACGCATCGCAATATCTTTCTTTTCGTCTTTGCCATATTCAAACCCGCTGATATTACCAATTTCGTTAATTAAAGGACTGAATACGTCTGTGTCGTAATTTGAAGTTTTGCCTTGAATTGAGCGTACAAGTCGTTCAAACCCCATTCCGGTATCAACATGTTTTGCCGGCAGAGGCTCCAGACTGCCTGAGGCATTTCTGTTGAATTGAATAAAAACAAGATTCCATAATTCAATTACTTGCGGGTGGTCTTTATTAACAAGGGTTTTACCGTCAACAACATTTCGTTCGGAATCGGGTCTGAGATCGATATGCACTTCGGAACAAGGCCCGCACGGACCCGTATCTCCCATTTCCCAAAAATTGTCTTTTTTTGAGCCGGGCAATATTCTGTCTTCTTCAACGTGAGCTTTCCAGAAATTTGCAGCTTCGTCATCAGCTTCAAGATTTTCCTGATTATCGCCTCCAAAATATGTTACGTAAAGTCTTTGAGTGTCCAGCTTGAATATTTTTGTTAACAGTTCCCAAGTCCATTCGATGGCTTCTTTTTTAAAATAGTCGCCAAAAGACCAGTTGCCCAACATTTCGAACATTGTGTGGTGATAGGTGTCGATACCCACTTCTTCCAAATCGTTGTGTTTACCGGATACCCTAAGGCATTTTTGGCTGTTTGCAACACGCTTATTTGTTGGACTTTCGTTGCCAAGAAAATAATCTTTAAACTGATTCATCCCCGCATTTGTAAACATAAGCGTGGGGTCGTTTTTCAATACCATTGGAGCTGAAGAAACAATAGTATGCGATTTTGATTCAAAAAAATCTAAAAATGCTTTGCGTATTTCGTTACTCGTCATAATAAACTTTTTCTGTTGTTTAATTAAACAGACTGCAAAATTACTTTATTTATGTAATTTTGCATACATTTCAAAATATGTCCGATAAACATTTACGTTTTAACACTAAAACAATGCAATACGAAGAGGTGCATAAAAGGCACTCTCGTTGGCATAATGTATTGTACATAGTATTGGTAGGTGTTGCATTTGGGTTATTGTTTATTTTTATAGGTACCACAATTTTTAAATCTAAAGCAGTCAGAAAAAAAGAACATGATTTGGCAATGTATAAAGAGGCTTATGAAAAGGCTTCGCTTCAATATCAGCAGGAAGTTGAACTTATTAAAAAACTTGAATTAAAGGATAGAGAAATTTTTAAGGAAATTTTTGAAACAGACCCCACTGATACAAATTTATTAAGCAATCGCATAATACATGATGAAAAATATGATTTGCATGGTGCAGATATTTCTGATATGCTATCATTATTAAATTCAAGATTTGATAAAATCGAAGAGACATCTTATAAGGATTTCAAGCGAATAAAATTTGCAAGTTATTTAATACAGCATAACAATGATTTTATTCTGGCATTGCCAATACGTTTGCCTTTGAGGGAAGGCAGCTACACACTTGTTTCGGGATTTGGAAAACGTATTCATCCAATCTTTAAAACTCAGCGGCAACACAACGGGCTGGATTTTGCCGCAAGAGCCGGAACAGAAGTTCTTGCTGCAGGTAATGGAACGGTGCTGGAAACTCCTCAAAATTTGGCAGGCTATGGCACTATTGTTTTTATTTCTCATGGCTATGGCTATTATAGTCTTTATGCCCAATTACTGGATTCCAAAGTTAGTCCCGGACAAAAAGTTAAGGCAGGCGATATTATTGGATTTGTCGGCAGTACGGGAATATCAATCGGGCCACACTTGCATTATGAAATATGGAAAGATAAAAAGCCGATAGACCCAATCAGGTTTTTATTTACTATTTCCCCAAAAGAATATATCGAAATGTTCAAAGTAGCTTCTCAGTTCAACCAATGTTTATCTTAAATGAATAAAAATTTAAAAAAGCTTACCCTTTTTACTGCAGTTAATTTTGTTATTGCAAATATGGTTGGAACCGGTGTTTTTACATCGCTTGGATTTCAGCTTTTCGACATAAAAAATCCTTTGGCCATTTTAATTTTATGGGCTATTGGCGGCATTATGGCTTTGTTTGGATCTTTTGTTTATGGTGAGCTTGGCGCCGCCATGCCTCGTAGTGGTGGAGAATATAATTTTTTGAGCAAAATTTATCATCCTTCGCTGGGCTTTTTGGCAGGGTGGGTTTCGGCTACCATTGGCTTTGCGGCACCGGTGGCTGCTGCCTGCATAGCTTTTGGTACGTATTATAACCTGACTATAAGCGAGTTATCTAATTTTTATTCACTTGATTGGATGCAGGCAACACCAATGACTGCAGGTTTAATTGTATTGGTGCTGATTACCATGGTACATAGTAATTCTATTAAAATAGGTAGCGGATTTCAGAATATATTTACAATACTCAAAATTTTATTTATTGTTGTATTTATTGTTGCGGGACTTTTTTTCCTGCCCGAAACCCAGCCTTTGTCGTTTGCAATAAGTGCCGATACGGGAAAAGATATACTTAATCCGGCTTTTGCCGTTGCTTTGGTTTTTGTTTCTTATGCTTATAGCGGATGGAATGCTTCGGCATATTTTGTAAATGATTTAAAAAACCCAGTTAAACAATTGCCACGTTCTTTAATTATTGGCAGTGTGGTTGTCATGCTTTTATACATCCTTTTGAATTTTGTATTTCTTATTTCTACCCCAATAGATAAAATGGTTGGAAATCCAGAAATAGGCTTAATTTCTGCCATTTATATTTTTGGTAATAAGTTGGGTGTTTTCATGGGGCTTTTTATTTCCTTATTGCTTATTTCCAGCATCAGTTCGATGATTTTTGCAGGACCACGCGTTACTATGGTTATGGGTGAGGATTTTAAACTACTGCACTTTTTAGCAAAGAAAAACAAAAACGGAATTCCTTATGTAGCTTTAATAACGCAGTTTGCCATTAGCTTTGTGCTTATAGTTACTTCAACTTTTGAGTCTTTGATTACATACACCGGTTTTGTTTTGAATTTGTTTACATTTTTTACGGTACTGGGTGTCTTTGTTCACAGAAAAAAATTCCCCGATGCAGAACGCACTGTAAAAACTTTCGGATATCCGGTAACTCCGATTATTTTTCTTCTTTTCAATTTATGGATTACTGTTTTTGTAATATATTCACGCCCATTGGAATCATTGCTCGGGCTTGGAACAATAGCCATAGGAGCCGTATTATTTTTCTTCAGCAAAAAATCAAATAAAACAACAAAAATATGAAGCCAATTATTTTCATTTTAATGCTTGGTATCTTCGCTTTCAGTTCTTGTGGAGGCGGCAATAAAAACAACGGAAACTCAAACGATTCAATTCCCAAAGACAGTACAGTTGCCGAAAAGCCCATTGTTTTAAATAATTATTATAACGACATTGCCCGATTTGTTGCCGGAATGCCGGTGAGTGACAGTAGTGCAATTCTTGAGTACACTCAAAAAAACGAATGGAAAAATTATTCCGCCGACATAGATAAAAGCTGGGATAATTTTCAAAAAAACAAACTCGATGTAATGTCTCCGTGGATTGAAAAGGAATTAGGTAAAATAAACGACGCAACAAAAAATGTATTTTATCCTTTCAGCGGTCCCGATTTTGTGTATATGTACACATTTTTGCCCAAAGCTGAAAATTATTATATGGTCGCATTGGAGCCTGTTGGTATAATTCCAGATATTACCAAGATAGGAAATTCTATGCCTTCGTTCTTTGCTGCTTTAAATAACGCAATTAAAGACAACCTGAATTTGAGCTTCTTTATCACAAAAAGCATGAAGGTGCAAATGAACAACGAGCAAATTAAAGGCACCATACCCGTTTTGTTGTTTTTTATGGCCCGAATGAATTTGCATATTCAAGACATTGTTCCTGCAACCATCTCAAAAGAAGGAAAACTTAACATTGAAAACTCCGAAAAAGTTAATTCTACAGGTAAAAAATTTACAAACGGAGTGGAAATAAGTTTTGTTCGCCCTGGAGAAAACAAACTTTGCAAATTATATTACTTTAGTGTTAGTATCCGCAACGATGGCTTTGCAGCGATGCCCGAAGCTGAAACATATTTCAAATCATTGCCGACCGACATGACCACCATTGTTAAGTCGAGCA
Source organism: uncultured Bacteroidaceae bacterium (assembly GCA_964550265.1). Taxonomy (GTDB): domain Bacteria; phylum Bacteroidota; class Bacteroidia; order Bacteroidales; family DTU049; genus GWF2-43-63. The sequence continues at coordinate 3,686 of CAZJYL010000103.1, read as the reverse complement.
GTTATTGCATGCACGAAGATAAATATAATAAAATACGAGACATAGTTCTGTCGCATTCAAAATTTTTAATTCAGGACGACAGCGGGGTGCCTTTTAGATTTTTTAACAAAGACAATTGGAATTTCGCCTATTATGGTATTTATACTCGACCAATACCTGTGTTTTCACAGTTTTATCAGGATGATTTAAAAAAATCATGGACACAAAATGCAGCAAAACTTGATTTTCGTTTTGGTTATAACGAAGAATCAAATATCTTTGTAGCTACACGAAAAAAATAAAAAATGGTTTTTAAGAAGTTTCAGCGCCTATTAATAGCATTTTTAGGTCTTTTTCTTTTCTCTAATTCAGGTGTTGCCCAATGGCAAAACTCTGTGAATATTATTGACACAATTGAATCAAATGGGAAACAAATAGTATTATTTAGCGACAATGTTTGGTCTTATGTCAGTACGCTCGAGGAAATGGCTATGGATAAGGCATATGCCGATACTGCAAAGATTTTTACAGAGTATTGGAATGACATCACGTTTGCTTATATGTATCCTCCTGATAAAGCATTACCTGATACAGTTAAGATTGTGCTTATTGATAGCTTACATAAATTCGTGCCTCCGCTTTTAGGTGGTATCACTTCAGGTTTTGGTTGGCGTTCGGGACGGGTTCATAAAGCCGTTGACATTGGTCTTGATGTTGGCACTCCGGTAAGGGCTGCATTTGATGGTAAGGTAAGATATGCGCAATACAATACCGGTGGCTATGGCAATCTTATTATCATCAGACATTTTAATGGTTTGGAAACATATTACGCTCATTTATCCAAAATATATGTAAGACCTAATCAAATGGTTAAAGCAGGGCAGATTATTGGTGGCGGAGGAAATACCGGAGCATATTGGGCGGGACCTCATCTTCATTTCGAATGCCGTTATCGCGACCATGCATTTGACCCGCTAAAAATAATGCGCTTTGACTCAACAGAGCTTAAAATGGACACATTAATTCTTACAGCCAATGATTTTAAAGTTTCTCAAAATCATAAAGCTTATGTAAATAACGGAGTTAATGGCTCAAATGTTAAGCAATACGGTGGCAGTGGCGCAAGCGAAAACAATTATATAAGTTCAGCAGAAGCTTCTGGTACTACTATAGGAAATTATTATGTAGTTAAAAAAGGCGATACCTTATCTGCTATTGCAGTAAAACACGGTACAACTGTTGACAAACTTTGCAACCTTAACGGAATAAACAGAAATTCAATTCTGAAAATTGGACAGAAAATCAGAATTAAATAATGTTGCATAAAACTTTATTGCTTTTTTCTTTCCTGTTTGGTTCTTTATTTGTTTTTGGCCAAAAAGATGATTGTATTCACGACACAAGCGGTGTAATAGGAAAAATTATTTTTAACCAGCACTGCGACTCGTTTCCGGAAATATATATGATGCCGGAATGGTATAAGTTGCAGCTTATATATGTGCAGATTGACCGTGATAAAAATGGTTATCCCCATTTAACACATCATAAACTTGGTGTTGACCGAAGCAAATATTTCTATCCCGCTAGTCTGGTAAAATTGCCAACCTTAATGCTTGCTCTTGAAAAGCTTCAAAGCCTTAAAAAATATGGAATTGACAAGTACTCGCGATTAAGTATAGGTAAGGCTCATTCTTGCCAGACGGAATTTAAAATTGATACTTCAGGCATCGAAGACTATCCCTGTATTGCCAATTTTATCCGCAGGATATTGTTGGTTTCGGACAACTGGAGTTATAATCGCTTATTTGAATTTGTGGGACAAAAAGAATTAAATATGGGTTTGAGACGAAAAGGTTATTCGGACCCGGTTATTTTAAAGCGTTTTGCCAGATGCGACGACGATGAAAACAGATTTACGAACCCATTTACTTTTTACGACAGCAAAAACAATGTGATTTACCGTCAACCCCAGCTTGAAAACAAAACGGTTTTTAAAATACCGAATAATGTAAATGCGTATGTTGGCAAGGCTTATAAGGAAGAAAATAAAATAATAAACAAGCCGCGCGATTTCAGCAATAGTAATTTTTTGCCTTTGGAGGATGCTCTTGAAATGCTAATTGCCTTTATAATGCCCGAAGCAGTGGACAGCCTGAAACGTTGGAATATAAGTGTGTCCGACCGTTTGTTTTTGCTTCAGTATTTTTCGATGTATCCGCGTGAATCTTTATTTACCGAATACCATAACTGGTCAAAATACGAAGACAGTTACAAAAAGTATTTTTTAATGGGCGATAGCAAAGATACCATTTATGATGAAGCACTGCGAATTTTCAACATTGTGGGTCTTAGCTACGGCTTTGTGGCTGATGTAGCTTATATTGTGAATATCAGAGAGGGAGTTGAGTTTTTTCTTGCCGGCGTAATTTATGCGAATCAGGACGACATATTGAATAACGAAAAATATGAGTATCGTGATATTGCCTTTCCATTTTTCGGGCGTTTTGGCAGAATAATTTACGACATGGAACGTGCACGAAAAAAAGAATATTTACCCGATTTTAAAGAAATAAAAGCTGCACTTTCGTTGCCGCCAATGTAAAATAACAACGTGATTTTAGGTATATTTAAGCTTCGGTAATAATTCAATAATTAATTAAAATAGCCTTCCTGCCACAGCGCGGCCATATCCATGGTTATGGCAACACTATAATGTAGAAATACCCCAAGTGCAATACTTCGGCTTTTTAAACTCATTATTCCAAGTGCTATTCCTGCAAAAATAGCTGCAAATGTTTCTCCCATTGGTTTGCCGAAATGTATCATACAGTATGGCACGGTCATGATAATTACGGAATAAACACCGACATATTTTTTTAGCCCATGAACCAAAAAGCCACGGAAGAAAAATTCCAAAGCAAAAAACTGGCAAAAATATATCATTTGCCAAATCCAGAAATTTGGCCATAAAGACTCGCCTGCATCCGGGGTATAAAACGGATATCGCGCCTGAAAACTTTTTGTTGTGCTTGCAAAATAGACCAGAGGTATCATTATGCAAAGCATAATTAAATAAATCCATGAGTCTTTTAAGAAAGTGCCCCATTGTAAACCATAATCGCGTAAACGTTCACGAAAGCCAAACTTTATAATTATTACCGGTACTATGAAATAGCAAATAAAAATAACAGATGCCCAATACGCAAGATTGTAAAGCTGATAGTTTGGCGAATACTCCAGATACTTCTCAAGAAATGCCGCAAAATTATTTAAGCCGCAGGATTTTGCTACTTGCTGAAGCAGATAATGACCCGGACTTTTGCCAATGTATTCAATAACTATAAGCGAACAACAAGCAATAAATAAAACTACAAATGGTCTTATTTTTAAAGAATTGCCGCTTTCACGCTCAGATTGAGTGTGGGTAATCGTTTCGTTTATAGACCGGAAAAAGTTTTTCAAACAGTTGATTTAAAAAACAAAATTACAATTATTGTTTATAGTAGCAACACATAAGTATCATCGATGGCGCCGGCACAAAAAGCCATTCTGAAATATGATAAATAATAGGTCGCAACAGAAAAAACCTCTTTTATTCGCAAGAGTAAGTAAATAACTTTACACTAAGTTTTTTGAAACGCTTCTATTTTAATTGCTGAATTCAAGTTACAAATGCAACTTTTTTGTTTTTTAAAATTAATAATAAT
>CAZJYL010000102.1:0-8229 GCA_964550265.1 uncultured Bacteroidaceae bacterium | reverse complement strand
AAAAGTATATCGGTATGTAGTTGCAAAGGAAACCAGTGTATCGAATCGGGTCTTGCATAGTTTTGTTTTATTCTTACCGATATGCCCTGTTCGCTTTTGTTTGGCTCTGCTGTTACGCATTGAAGAGCCCAGCCCGCAGTATGAATATACAGAAGACCTTTTAAGGCATCAAAATGAGTGTTTCGTTTTGGTCTGTACGAAATAACAAAAACCGTATCAGAATTATCATATATTGTATCTTCAAGTAAAAAGAAATATTTATCTGTGCTCCCGGGGCTTATTGGATTAACATAGTTTTTGTCGGATATTGTAATTAAGGTTTTATAAAACGAAAACGATTGAATCTGACTCATCAATAAAGTAAGCATCGGGTCGCCAAAGCCCGAAACTCGCGAAGCTGTAAGCACTTCATTATCGTTTCCGGGCTTAAGATATTTTCGCTCAGCAATATTTTCCATAAGAAAAATATGTTGTTTCGAAAAAAACTGTTTTAATTCTAAATGCGACGAATCGAGCATTTCATCGGAAACGGACAATAAGGAATCTATTTCGGCGGTAATTAAGAACTTGCTGTAAGATTGATATGAAAATGATTCAAGCTGAAAAGGATCATTTTTTTTCCTGTTTACAATTGCACTGTCAATAATTCTGTGAGCAGGATTTTCTCCCGGCAATATAACCACCTCACTTAGCTGAATAGATGATTTTTGAAGAGAAAAATTAACTACTGAATTCCGGTTTGTCGGAATAGTATCGGGTTTATATCCTACATAACTGGCTCTAATAAAATCTATTGGTTCAGACGATTTTAATACATAATTTCCGTCAATATCACTAATTGAACCTTGCGGCGAAAAATTTATTACCAGATTTACGAATGGCAAAGGCGCACCTGTTTCCGAATCGGTTATCTTTCCCGAAACAGTATATTGTTGTGCATTTGAACAAAAATATACCGACAACAAAAATGAAAGAAAAAAGAATAGATTTTTCATTGTTTTAAGCATACAAAAATAGCTGAATTTGTTTTCTTGGAATATTCGGGGTGCTTAAAGAGAGCAAATTTTTTATAATGATGTTAATATCTTTAGCCAACAGGCGTTATAGTGAATGTTTTACATTTCTCATATCTTTGCAGCATGAAAATATATCTGTCGGTTGTGATAATTACGTATAACGAAGAGCGCAACATAGGTCGTTGTATTGATTCCGTAATTGATATTGCCGACGAAATAGTAGTGGTTGACTCATATTCAAGCGACAAAACAAAAGAAATTTGCTTAAAAAAAGGAGTACGTTTTATCGAACATGAGTTCGAAGGGCATATTCAGCAAAAAAATTATGCAATAACCCAGGCATCTTATCCCCATATCCTTTCGCTTGATGCCGATGAAGCACCTGACGAAAATTTGCGCGAAATCATTAAAACGGTAAAAAATAATTTTGATGCCGATGGTTATACCATGAACAGATTAACAAATTATTGTGGGCATTGGGTTAAATATTGTGGCTGGTATCCTGACAAAAAACTACGGTTGTGGGATAGCAGAAAAGGACGCTGGGGTGGCCTGAATCCACATGACAAATACGAAATGGAAAAGGATTCCGTAATAAAACATTTACCTGGAAATTTGCTTCACTACAGCTATTACACCCGTCAGGATCACATAAATCAAATCCACAAATTTACGGATATTCTTGCGCAATCAATGTATGTTGCAGGCAGAAGAACTTCGTGGCTTGGCATTATTTCGGCAACTGTTTTTAAGTTTTTCCGCGATTATTTTCTTAAACTTGGATTTTTGGATGGGAAAGCCGGATTTAATATTTCATGGCTTTCTGCGGGCGCGTCTTATAAAAAATACAAAAAATTGCTTTTGCTGCAAAAGAATAAAAAAGGATGATAGAACTTATTATTCAAAAACTAAGTGAACAATAAATACTTGATTATATGAAAAACATTTCGGTATGGGCATCGGGTAGTGGTTCAAATGCAGAAAATCTGATTAATTATTTCAGGAATAACAGCTTTATTAATATTGACCACATAATTTGCAATAATCCGGAGGCCGGAGTGATTGAACGTGCTGAAAGACTTAAAGTAGATTGTTTTGTTTTTTCGAGAAAAGAGATAAAAGAAAGTCAAATTATATTAAACAAATTGCAAGAGAGAAAAACAAATTATATAGTATTGGCAGGTTTTTTACAAATGGTCCCTGTCGAAATAATTAAGAATTTTCCGGATTCCATTATTAATATTCATCCTGCTTTATTACCTGAGTTTGGAGGTAAGGGAATGTACGGGCATTTTGTTCACGAAGCCGTTATATCTGCTAAGAAAAAAGAATCGGGCATTACAATTCATTTGGTTGATGAAATTTATGATCACGGCCGAATTTTGATGCAGCAACGCTGCCCCGTTTTTGAAAATGACACACCCGATTTACTTGCAGCAAGAATTCACGATTTGGAATATACATGGTATCCCAAAGCGATAGAAAATTATATAAAATCAAAATCTGAAATTTAAATCAATAGTGTTTATTTCATTACTCCTGCTTCAATTCTGATGTTTAAAAAGTTTTCATCAGGCGGTATGGGGCATGAATATTTGTTGTTATAAGCACAATAAGGATTATAAGCCTTGTTGAAATCAAGAAAGTATTGATTATCGCCTTGAATTTTGCAATCCAAATATCTTCCACCTTCGTATGTTTCATTGCCGTTGGTCAGGTCGTAAAAAGGTATAAAAAGATAATCGGCATATTCATCGCTGGTAAGTATTTCCACTCGTTTATAAGCCGACAAAAAAAATTCCTGCCCTTTTAGCTTAAAACTAAATACACCATATTGTACATAAGTTGGAGTTTTTTTGCCGCTTGTTTTCATTATGAATGGTTTGGCATCAGGTGTTAAAGTCAAAGTGGATTTAACAAAAAACTCATTATTGGGCGGAAAAAACTGCAACCCGTTAAAGTTTTTTAGAGCTTCGGGTTTCAATGGCGAACTTATTGAGTCGGCATATTCCCGATTAATTTCTTGTTGCCATTCAATAATGCTGTTATACCATAAACTATCGGATTGTGCTTTTACTGTCAAAAAATGAAATAGCAAGATTAATAAGAAGCTGAATCTCACGTTAATTGGTTTTTGCAAATTTACATGTTTAAATGTTGTTATATAACATGTTTTTGTTTTTTTATAATTGGTACAAAATAGCGTATAAAATCGTAACTTTGCATTTTTAAATTATGGTAGTAAAAGCCGGTACATATTTGTCGGGGATTAACAGTCCGGAGGACCTGAAAAAGCTAAGTTTGCAGGAATTAAATGTTCTTGCACAGGAAATTCGTGATTTTTTGATTGAGAATATGGCCTGGCATCCGGGTCATTTGGGTGCAAATTTGGGAGTGGTAGAATTAACCATAGCATTGCATTATATTTTTAATTCGCCAAAAGATCAGATTATTTGGGATGTAGGTCATCAGTGTTATATTCATAAAATACTTACAGGCCGCAGAGATTTATTACATACCATTCGTCAAAAGGACGGCATTAGCGGATTCCCTAAGCCATCGGAAAGTGAACACGACATATTTGGGACAGGGCATAGCAGTACCAGCATATCCGCCGCACTTGGAATTGCTGTAGGATTACAAAAAAATGGCTTAAATGATGATAACTTTATAGCCGTTATAGGCGATGGAAGCATGACGGGTGGCGAAGCTTTTGAGGCGTTAAACAACATGGGGGCTCTCAAAAACAATATTCTGGTTATTCTCAACGACAATGGTATTGCAATTGATGAAAACACGGGCGCTTTTACCCGTTATTTGACGCGTATAACGGCATCGCATACTTATAATCGCATAAAACGCAGTATCTGGCGTGTTTTCAGAGGAACATTTGTTCAAAAAATTGCAAATAAAACATCAACGGCATTAAAATGGACATGGCTGAAAAAATCAAATATGTTCGAAGCTTTTAATGTCAGATATTTTGGCCCTGTTGATGGTCACAATGTTAAACACCTTATCAGTGTTCTTGAAGATTTACGCGATATTAACGGACCAAAATTATTGCATGTAATTACAAAAAAAGGAAAAGGATACAAGCCTGCCGAAAAAGACAGGGTTGCTTTTCATGCTCCGGGACGCTATGATGCAAAAACAGGTGAAATTCTTGAAACTTCCTGCGAGTCGGTGCCGCCGAAATATCAGGTCATTTATGGCAAAACCTTAACTGAACTTGCAGAATTGAATGATGATATTTGTGCAATTACGCCTGCCATGTTATCTGGCAGTTCTATTAATATTATGCAAAATCGTTTTCCTGAAAGGGTTTTCGATGTTGGTATTGCAGAACAGCATGCTGTTACATTTGCTGCAGGTTTGGCAAAAACAGGCCGCATTCCTTTTTGTACGATTTATTCATCATTTTTGCAACGAGCGTATGATCAGATAATTCACGATGTGGCAATTCAAAACCTTCCGGTTATTTTTGGAATTGACCGTGGTGGCCTTGTTGGCGAAGACGGCGCAACTCATCATGGAGTATTTGATATTGCCTATCTCAGAATTATTCCTAACTTAATTATTGCATCTCCGCTAAATGCCGTGCAGTTGCGCAATTTGATGTACACAGCCCAAATAAAGAAAAGCGGCCCGTTTGCAATACGTTATCCGCGTGGAAACTCTGAATCTAAAAACTGGAAACAGGATTTTAAGGAATTACCTGTTGGCAAAGGCGAAAAGCTATGTTCAGGTAATGATATTGCAATTTTAACCATTGGCCAAACAGGAAACGACGTAATAGATTTATATGCAGAATTTAATGAGGCAGGAATTTCGGTTTCTCATTACAATATGATTTTTGTAAAACCTGTTGACGAAGAAATTTTACATGAGGCCTGTCGTAAACATAAGACTTTAATAACAATTGAAGACGGAACCATTAAAGGTGGTTTTGGCTCCCTGGTTGCAGAGTTTATTACAGAGCATTCATATCATTTACCTCTTATTAAGTTAGGCGTTCCGGACAAATTTATTGAACATGGCACAGTGGCCGAACTTAAAAAAGAGTGTGGATTCGACAAGGAAACAATTTTTGAAACCACTAAGGAAGTTTTTTTAAAACACATAAAAATAAACAAAACATGGCAAACAAAAGAGGAATTAAAAAAGACGTGAATTTTCTAACAAACGAAGTGTTGATAGATGGTATTATGTTAATGTCTTTATACGGTGAAAAAGAAGGCGAAATGATAATGAAAGAACTTGAAAAAGTTACCGAAAAAAGAAATCAATTAATCAACACGCTTCAAAATGCCGAAAACAAGTATGTGCGTTTAACAAAAGAAGAAAGAAAAAAAGGCCGTACAGCCCGTTCAAAAGCTTTTAGGATTGCCGTAAATGAAAAATTTAATGCATTTGAAGAGGCTTTAGATTCTGCATACGAGAATTTTGGCAAGCTTTCAAAAGAAGAAAAATAAAATGGAAACACATCTTTTTGGCAGCATAATTTTTGGCCCTGTTCGTAGCCGCAGATTAGGCTTGTCGCTTGGAATAAATTTACTGCCTGCCAATAAAAAAATTTGCACATTCGACTGTGTTTATTGCGAGTGTGGATGGACCGACAAATACTCACAAGAAGGATTGCCAAAATCTGAATTGGTTATTGCAGAACTTGAAAAAAAACTTCAGGAAATGCAACGTGCAAACGAATTGCCCGATGCAATAACCTATGCAGGGAATGGTGAACCCACAATTCATCCCGAATTTGATGTAATTATGCGTGAGTCGGTAAGGCTAAAAAACATCTACGCGCCGAATGCAAAAATAACCGTACTGACAAATTCAACTCAGCTTCATAAGCAAAAAGTTGCTGATGCATTGATTTTGGCTGATAAGGCATTGCTGAAGCTCGACACCACCGACGAAAAACAATTTAAATTGATTAACCGTGCATCAAAGGGAATAGAATTAAGCAACCTCATGTGCTTTATCGAAAATTTTAAAGGAGAAAAAATTATTCAAACTCTGGTTTTGCGCGGAGTAAGCGAAGGCGAATCAATTGATAACACAACTAATGAGTCTCTTTTGGCATTGGCATATTTTGTGTCGAAAATTGATGCTGCCGAATGGATTATTTATCCAATAGATCGTCCTACTCCCGAAAAGAATCTTATAAAGCTTGGCAAAGAGGAAATGGATAATATCGGCGAATTTGTCAAAACAATTACAAAGGTGCCTGTAACAATCCGTTATTAAAGCAATTCTGTGCAAACTTTAGATTTTTTAAGTATTGTGTATCATACTTGAAATATAAGAGCCCTTTTTGAAATGCAGAACTCGGATAATTAAACAAAAATCACCATACAAAATCACATAAAATTTTCATGAAAGACTACAAGCGTTATACAGTTACTACGGCTTTACCTTATGCAAACGGTCCAATTCATATAGGACACATGGCGGGCGTTTATGTTCCTGCCGATATATATGTCCGTTTTTTAAGAAAAACCGGTCGTGATGTTTTATTTATTGGCGGAAGCGACGAACATGGGGTCCCCATTACGATTAAAGCTCGTCAAAAAGGAATTTCCCCGCAACAGGTGGTGGATGAATACCATGAATTAATTAAAAAATCATTTGCAGATTTTGGGATTAGTTTTGATGTTTATTCGCGTACGAGTAATTCTATCCATCATGAAACAGCCGCAGCTTTTTTCAAAAAACTTCATTCTGAAGGAAAACTGCAGCAGATAGAATCGGAACAATATTTTGATACCGAGGCAAATCAGTTTTTAGCAGACCGTTATATCACGGGTACTTGCCCTCATTGCGGCAATGATGGCGCCTATGGTGACCAGTGCGAAAAATGCGGAACTTCGTTAAATGCTACAGATTTGATTGACCCGAAATCGACCTTGTCGGGCAGTATTCCGGTTAAGCGTAATACAACACATTGGTATTTACCATTAAACAATTATGAAAACTGGCTTAGAGAGTGGATTTTGGAAGGACATAAAGAATGGAAAACCAATGTTTACGGCCAATGTAAAAGCTGGATAGATCAGGGTTTGCAGCCACGTGCAGTTACGCGCGACCTTGATTGGGGAGTAAAGGTTCCTCTTGCCGATTCCGAAGGGAAAGTGCTGTATGTGTGGTTTGATGCTCCAATAGGATACATTTCTGCTTCGCGCGACTGGTCATTGCAAACCGGTCGCAGCTGGGAAGAATATTGGAAAAGCGATGATTCGCGTCTGATTCATTTTATCGGCAAAGACAATATTGTTTTCCATTGCATTATTTTTCCGGTAATGCTTAAAGCCGAAGGCAGCTATATTTTGCCCGAAAATGTTCCGGCAAATGAGTTTCTAAATCTTGAAGGCGACAAAATCAGTACTTCTCGTAACTGGGCTGTTTGGCTTCATGAATATTTGGAAGATTTTCCCGGAAAGCAGGATGTGTTGCGCTATGTGCTTACGGCTAATGCTCCGGAAACCAAGGATAATGACTTTACATGGAAAGATTTTCAGGCACGGAACAATAACGAATTGGCTGCTATATTTGGCAACTTTGTCAATCGGGCAATGGTGTTAACGCATAAGTATTTTTATGGCAAAGTGCCGGCTTCAACGCAAAAAGCCGAACTCGATGATATAATGAAAGAGATAAAGGCGTTAACCGAAAAAATTACCGGAAGCCTTGAGCATTTTCGCTTTCGCGAAGCGCTTGGATTCTTTATGGATATAGCCCGTCTGGGCAATAAATATCTCACAGATAAAGAACCATGGAAATTATATAAGGAAAATCCTGAAGAAGTAAAAGGGATTTTGAACAATGTTTTGCAAATTGCAGCCAACATGTCTGTGCTTTCCGAAATATTTCTGCCTGTAACTGCAGAAAAACTTAAAACTATGCTCAACATGGGCGAAACATCATGGAGCGATATTGGCAAACCTTTATTAATAGAGGGATTGCAACTGAATCAGCCGCAGTTACTTTTCGAAAAAATCGAAGACGCCGACGTTCAGAAACAGATTTTCAAATTAGAATCTTCTAAAATTGCCAACGCGGCTGCATCTGTTAGCTATGATTCTTTAAAGCCCGACATTAGCTTTGATGATTTTGTAAAAACCGACTTACGTGTTGGAAAAATATTGGAGGCCGAAAAAATTGCAAAAACAAAAAAGAAAACACCCATGAAACTTTCTAAAAACTGCTG
>CAZJYL010000101.1:0-8274 GCA_964550265.1 uncultured Bacteroidaceae bacterium | reverse complement strand
ACCTTAAAAAGAGCATGTGATGGCATGCTCTTTTTTTTATACTAAATGGTCATATCAAATTTTATTTTTTAACAACTGTTTTCAGATTCAGCAAATTCATGGCATTGGGATTTAATCCCGAAATACGTTTATTAATAAAACGTACGGCCATATCGTAATAAAGCACCACAACAGGAGATTGCTCAATAATAATACGATTCATTTTTTCGTACAACCTGATTCTTTCATTATAATCTGATTCTTTGATTGCTTTTTCGTATAGCATATCAAATCCATCGTTTTCAAAATGCGTATAATTTGGGCCAAAAGGCACTTTATTTTTACTATAAAAAAGGCTCATGTAATTTTCGGCGTCGGGGTAATCGGCTATCCAGCTTGCCCTGAAAAACCCGCTTTTCGATTGCGACACCATTTCACGTAAAGTGGCAGGGGGAACAACATCAAGTTTAATTTTAATATTAATTTCAGCTAATTGATGTTGGATATATTCGCATAAATCAAGATAAGATGCGGTGGTTTGAAGAGTTATTTCCGGCAGACCCATACCATTTGGGAAGCCCGCTTCGGCAAGTAATTGTCCGGCTTTTTGCGGATTGTATTTAAAATTAAAACCGCTGTCTTCGCTATAACCCGCTAACCCCGGCGGAATCATACCGAAAAGACCTGGATAACCAATATTATTCCTGAGATATCTCATCATTTTTTCGCGATCGAAGCCATAATTTATGGCAAGTCTGATTTTTTGTTCCTGCAAAGCTGATATAGCATGTCCCTCTTCATTTTTCATTAAAATACCCAAATATTCGCTATTTAAATAAGGTATGCGGGTCATATATATATTATTTTTATGCTCGGGTTTTAAATTTCCTGCAGCATCAAGCAGTACATCTTTATAATTTACGTCAAGACCAGAAATCATATCGTAATTACCCTGCATAAATTCCATAAAGGCAGTGTGTTTTTCCACAATAAAAGTTATCACAACTCCATCCAGATATGGAAGTTTAATGCCATTTGTGTCAACTTCAAAATAAAAAGGATTTTTTAATAAAACCAGCTTAACACCATCAAGCCAATATTTAAACAAAAACGGACCTGTACCAACCGGATTATGGCCAAAATCCTTACCGTAATATTCTATGGCTTCATGCGGAACAACAGAGCAATATTGCATCGAAAGCAGGCTAAGAAAAGGTGCAAAAGGTTTAACTAATCGAATACTTATAGTAGTATCATTTGATACTATTATATCAAGTTTACCATCTGGTTTACAGGCAACATTTGCAAGCACCCATTTGCCGGGCGAAGCAGTTTTGTCATCAACTAAGCGTTGAAGACTATATTGAATATCGGCAGCCACAAGTTTTCGTTTCCCATTTTTAAATACTACGGAAGGGTGAAAAAAGACATCGTCTCTTAAATAAAAAACATATTCAAGTCCGTCAGGCGATATTTCCCATGATTTTGCTATGCATGGTTTTACATTTAAAGAATCATCAAGCTGTACAAGTCCGTTAAAAATCTGATTTACACCCCAGATATTGGCCTGGTCTCGTGCAAAAGCAGGATCGAGAGAGCGTATTCCGGCAGATTCGTTGTAGCGAAACAACTTCACATTGTCAGGAATATCATATTTATGCTTACAGGAACACAATAACAGAGATAATATAAATAAAAGAATAAAGTTCTTCATATCAATATTCCACTATTTCGCAAACACAACGAAATCCCAGCCAGTCTCTTGGTCCGGCATAGGAAACCGTTTTAGAATAATTATCAGTTGTATCGGTATCGCGCCATGACAGCCCGACAGCAACCTTATCAACAATAGTCATTTCTGCCACATTATAAGGAACATAAACAAATTCAAGATGTTTTTTTTGAGGGACGGCTTCAATTGTGGCACATCTTTCTCCTGCATAGACCGACATTTTGTTAAAGACTTTGTCTTTAAATTTTTCCATGGCATATTCCCATTCCTCAATAGTTGGCAGCCGATATCGGATTTTGGTATAAAACTTTGCTCTTTGTTTTTCGTTTTTGCTATATACCGAAAAAAGCAGCATTACCATATCTGTTCTCCATTCGCAATAAGCTTGAGCCTGTATGTAAGAAATATAAAGAACAGGATAATTGCTAAAATCGGGGCTGTTATAATATTCGTTCATATTCATTGCCCAGCTAAGTCGGGCATCAAGCGGGACTTTCATTTTCATAGCCATTTGTTTGTCGGGTCCGCAAAGCCTCATATAGCTTTGAAAATTATTCATATCAATACCGTATGGCGGTATGTTTTTCAAACTGTCTCTCAGCTCTTTATTATATGCGATTTGCAAAAACGATTCAAATTCCTTATAATCAACATTTTTTACAGGCGACACATCAATAAAAACACTATCGCGCAGCCAAACCGTTCCCGGAGGTGCAACTTTTGGCTTAAAGGGTAATTTTTCCTTTTTGGGAGCAGCTTGAGCAATGCTAAGCATTAAAAAAATAAATATATTTAAAAATAAAAACTTCACAGTTAAAATTATATTTTCTTGATTTTATAATTTTATTAATGTGCAAATATAATTTTTTTGTTTCTTTGCTCTCGATAATCATTAAATAAAAAGAATATGGCAAAAAGAACTATTGTAGCCATGCCAGGAGACGGCATCGGTCAGGTTGTATTGGAAGAATCTATCAGAGTGCTTGATGCAGCAGGCTTTGATGCAAATTATGTAAATGGAGACATTGGTTGGGAATTTTGGTGCAAAGAGGGCAATCCACTTCCCGACAGAACTCTGAAGCTACTTGAAGAATATAAAATTGGTTTGTTTGGGGCAATTACATCTAAACCCAAAGACAAGGCGGCTGCTGAACTGGCCCCTGAATTAAGAGATAAAGGTTTGGTTTACTACAGCCCTATTGTTACCATGCGTCAAAAATTCGGACTTGACATTTGCATGCGTCCATGTCAAACCTTAAAAGGAAATCCTTTGAATTTTGTTCGCCGCAATGCTACGGGTGGTGTTGACGAACCGATTGTTGATGCAATGATTTTTCGTCAGAATACCGAAGGATTATATGGCGGTATTGAGTGGACAAATCCTAATGATCAGGTTTATGAAGCTTTAATGACTCATCCTCGTTTTGCACCAAATTTCGGATGGTGCCCGAGGGAAGAATTAGCTGTTTCCACACGCATTGTTACCAAAAAATTCTCCACACGTATCATTCGCGCGGCTTTTGAATATGCCAAAAAACGTGGTTTTGACAAAATTACGGTTTGCGAAAAGCCCAATGTTATACGCGAGACTTCAGGCATGATTCTGAAAATTGCTCAGGAAATGAGTAAAAACGAATATCCTGATATTTGGGTAGAAGATGTTAATATTGACGCCATGATGATGTGGTTGACAAAAAATCCTGAAAACTATCATGTAATTGTTTCAGAAAATATGTTTGGAGACATTGTTTCTGATGCATTTGCAGGTCTTATCGGAGGATTGGGATTTGCCACTTCAGCGCAATTTAATCCTGACACAGGGGTTGCCGTTTTTGAACCTACTCATGGCTCGGCACCAAAATATGCCGATTTTAACCCATCAATTGTCAATCCGATTGCCATGATACTGACTTCAGTTCTCATGCTTGAACATTTAAACGAGAACGAAATAGCCAATCGTATTCGTAAGGCTACCGAAGAGGTTGTTTCTGAAGGCAAGGTTCGTTCTTATGATATGATGAAAATGAGAGGAACACAGGATGCTGTTAATCAGGGCGCAGCTTCAACAAAACAAATGGCTGATGCAATTATTGCTAAACTTAAATAAATATTAATGGAAACAATTGATAAAAAGTATATCGATCAGGCGCGTGAGCTATGGCCGGAGTTAGAATGGATTAAAGATACCGATTTAAAGGAAAAAACAACAAATACTTGGGCGCTTGCTTTGCAAAAAAGTGTTTTGACTCCTGAAGATTTACGTACTATTCCATTCACTTTGCTTGCCGGTCCCGACTTAAAAGTAAGTTTTATGGACCATAAAAGAGCAGTTGTGCACATTGCTCGTGATGCAGGTTTAAAATGTGGTGAATTCTTTAGAACAGATTTACCGGTAGATATGGACGTTTTGATTTCGGGCGCCATTTTAGCCGATGTTGGCAAATTGCTTGAATACGAAATGAAAGACGGTAAATCGGTTCAGGGTAAATATGGTAAATATCTGCGTCATCCTTTTAGCGGTGTTTCGCTGGCTGAGCAATGTGGTGTGCCGGCAAATGTGTGTCATATTATAGCAACGCATGCTGGAGAAGGTGATATGGTTAAAAGAACAACCGAAGCTTTCATAGTGCATCATGCCGATTTCATGACATTTGAACCGTTCAAGGACAGATTGAAATAATCAATAAAATTAAAAAGGGGCTCTAAAGCCCCTTTTTTAGTATATAAATCAAATTTTAATAAAAAACCAGTTCGTAAATACCTTCACCCGAATCACCTATGGTATAATAAACTGCACGTGTTTCATCAGGCGACATACGATAATACAAATCATCTTTATCTGAATTTATTGGCTCACCTAATTTTTCAGGCTCACCCCAGTTACCGTCATCATCCATAATTGCAACATAGATATCGAAATTATCGCTGCTTTGGTGACCTTTGGAACTAAAGTATAAGGTTAAGTTGTCCTTTAAAATATAAGGGCATATATCATCTGCAGAAGTATTTACAGCCGGACCCAAGTTTTTTGGCTCACACCATTTGTTTTTGCCTATTAACTCAGATTCATAAATATCATAACCTCCATATCCTCCTTTACGATCCGATGCAAAAAATATTTTAGTTCCATCGTTGTTAAACGACCCATTAATTTCATTCCCGGATGAATTTATTGCGAGTCTTTCAGGTTTAGAAAAAACGCCATTGCAAAATTCCACCACATATAAATCGATTCCTTTTTTATCTTCAGCACTGATAATAAATTTCCCTGAAATCTCATTGTATTCCTTAAATTTATCTGATGAAAAAAAGGCATCTTCTATTTTCCCATTTTTTATAGGGCAAATAAAATAATCAACATTAGAAATATCCTGAGGTAAAAAATAATCTCTACAAGACGAAAAACGAGCACCAAATAGCACTTGGCTGTTAAGCGAGTATCCAACAGGTATTGAAATTTGTTTGTCTTTAAAAACAACAAACACATTTTTTGATTTAACATTTTCCGGATTTTCACTTGACACATCGGAGTTCTTGTTACCTATACCATTTGTTAAATTAGCATAACTAACAAATGACAATGTAGTGATGAAAAGAATCAAAAAAAACGCTAAAAGATGCTTCATTTCAGTAAATATTTATTAATACTTTTAAATATTTATTTACAAATATAAGTTAAAACACAATTAAAAAAACATTTAAATTTCAGAAAAATTAACTTTTAAACGTCTGTTAAATCGTATATTTATTATGTATTATAAATAATTGTGTTAAAGAGATAAAATGTAATATATAATGACAAAATTCATGATATTACACTGTGTTTATGCGATTTTATGTTTATTTAAAAATAATTATATACAAATAATATTTATCAATAGACGAACGATGATTTAATAAAGATGTTAAATTTTTAAATTTAAAATGTTAAATTTTTCAAATTCAATTTTTAGATCGAAAAAAATGTAAAAAAATGCTACATTTGACTTTCATGATACAGTTTAAAAATAAAATTCCATTGCTATATTTTATTGGCACCTTAATAATTATATTAAATATTGGGGTGTCTTGTAAAACTGCCACATTTAATAAAAGTGAGGTAACATCTTTAATTGTTATTGATTCTTTGGGTTCGGACACAAATATTTCCAATAAAATCAGAACGTATAAAACCAAGCTTGATTCATCAATGAAAGAAGTGATTGGTTACAGCGAACAAATGTTAGAGAAAGGTACGCCGGAAAGTTTGCTGGGGAATTTTTTTTCAGATATATTGTTGGAACATATTAAGCTTACTTATACTGATTCGATACATGGTTTAGCTGCAATGTCTTTGCTTAATAACGGTGGATTCAGAACTTCGCTGCCTAAAGGAGAAATTCTTATTGAACACATATTTCAACTTATGCCTTTTGACAATGAGGTTGTTATATTGGAAGTGAAAGGAAGTACATTAATGAAGCTTTTTTACATCATAGCCCAAAAAGGCGGAATGCCGGTTGGTGGTCTTAGAATAATACTTGAAGCAACATCGTGGAAAAGTGCGAAAATTGATAGACAAGAAGTTGTTCGCGACGGTAATTATATTTTAATTACGTCTGACTACCTGGCCACAGGAGGAGATGGTTTGGATTTTTTAAGCGAAAATACACGATATATTAGAACAGGATTATTGGTACGCGATGTTTTTATTGAGTGTATTAGCAATTTAACAAAGCAGGGAAGGACCATAAATCCACAAAAAGACGGAAGGATAAGCTATGAGTAACAGGCGCGATTTTATAAAAACCTTATTTACCATTGGTGCTACCGTTGCCTTACCACGAATACTTAAAGCCGGTTCCAAACAAAATTTACAACGTATTGTTATTCTCCATACTAACGATACCCACAGTCAGATAGAACCAATGCCAACCACCCATCACCGCTTTCCGGGAATGGGCGGCTATGCTGCAAGGTCAGCTTTAATAAATAAAATCAGAGCCGAAGGACATCCGGTTTTTCTTTTTGATTCAGGAGATATTTTTCAGGGTACACCTTATTATAATATGTATGGAGGTGAAGTTGAACTAAAGTTGATGTCCGATATGAATTACACGGCTGCCACAATTGGCAATCATGAATTTGATAAAGGACTTGACGGGTTGGCCGATGCACTTGAATTTGCCAAATTCCCAATTATTTCTTCAAATTATATTTTTAATCATCCCCGGCTTAGAAATACAATAAAAAAATTCAAAATTTTTAATATTGGCAAAATTAAAATTGGGGTGTTTGGACTTGGACCATATCCTTATGGGCTTATAAGTAAGGTTACTTTTGGAGACACCGAATACAGAGATCCAATGATTGCAGCAGCCGAAATGGCATATAAACTTAAAAAAGAAGAAAAATGTTCAATTGTTGTTTGTTTATCACATTTGGGATATAAAACAGATGAAGAAAATATTTTATGTGATTATGAAATGGCAAAGAAAAGCAAAAACATAGATTTGATTCTAGGCGGTCACACGCATACTTTGTTAACTAAACCGGTTTTTGTGTATAATACAGATAATAATCAGGTAGTTATAACACAAAATGCCTATGCCGGCGTTAGAATGTCGCGTATTGATTGTTATTTTTCTTCAGCCGGAGAATTAATTTTTGTCGATGCCTATACAAATAATATTTTAAAAAAGCAAGTATAAAAAAATTTTTTTATCAAACTTTTTTGCTCATCTTTGTCATCTAAAACCGCTTGAAAATACTAAAGAACTTGAACCTGACTGTATCTACTTGTTAATTACTTGATTCTAAAAATAATGTACATTAATTATATATTCAATTTGTTTTAATTGAAAAAATGGCAAAAGATTTTAAACTTATATGGAGTAATTGTTTAAAAGTTATCAAGGATAATATTGATGACCATAGTTTTATGACATGGTTTGTACCGATAAAACCCTTGAAGCTTGATGGAAATGTATTAACAATTCAAGTCCCCAGTAGCTTTTTCTACGAGTGGATAGAAGAGCATTATATCGACTTGCTCAAAAAAATCATTCGCAAAGAATTAGGGCAGGATGGGAAACTTGAATACAATATTTTGGTTGATACATCACAAAATGGCATATCTGTGAATTATCCATCGTCCGACAGAAATGCACTAAAAAATCCACCGGTAGATATACCTATTGATATAAATCGCGGAACATCCAAGGAAATTCCAAATCCTTTTATTATACCCGGCCTAAAAAAAATAAAAGTTAATTCACAGCTGGTTGAAAGTTTAAATTTTGACAATTTCATCGAAGGAGACTGCAATCGCCTGGCTCGCTCAGCCGGTTTGGCAATTGCAAAGAACCCCGGAAAAACATCTTTTAATCCATTATTTATTTTTAGTGACACTGGGCTTGGGAAAACACACCTTGCACATGCGATTGGCATTGAGGTTAAAAGAAATTTTCCAGACAAAACAGTATTATACGTTCAAACATCCGAATTTCTAAATCAATTTATTGATTCGGTAAAAGATGATACAACCAACGATTTCGTTCATTTTTATCAAATGATAGATGTGC
>CAZJYL010000100.1:0-8330 GCA_964550265.1 uncultured Bacteroidaceae bacterium | reverse complement strand
ATTGTCTGTTAGCATCTTTTTCTTGTTGAATATAGATGTGAAATAATTCTTTGCTGATATTTTTTGCTCTTAAATCATATTCCAGATCGGCTAGCTGTTTAAGCGAAAATGCAAATTCCTTTTCAATTGCCCCATATTGTTCAAAATATGATTTAAGCGGCTTTTTTAATTGCCCGAATTCGGTCATTAGTTTCCACGAACTTTCGGTGTATTGGTCATTAAAATATTTGTTTATGGAATCTATTTTAGAAAGATATGATAAATAGATTTCATGCACCTGGGCGGTGTCGAGCACTTCGAATTTTTGTTTTGTTTCTATTAAATTGTTTCGTTCAGATTTAATTTCTTTAATTCCTTTGCGTATAAACCCCGGACGACACGATACTGAAAATACCGTTACAATTATTATTAAAACAAAAATGTTTAGTTTCATATTTAAAGCTGTTTAATTATTTCAGTTCCCATAAATGAAGTAAGAACTTTGGGAATAATTATGTCATCGGGTGTTTGATTGTTTTCGAGCAGAGCTGCCACTATTCTGGGCAATGCCAATGCGCTTCCGTTTAATGTATGTGCCAGCATTGTTTTGCCTTCAGCATCTTTGTATCTTAGCTTCATTCGATTAGCCTGGAATGACTCGAAATTTGAAACAGAACTAACTTCAAGCCATTTTTGCTGTGCTGCGCTATATACTTCAAAATCGTATGTAAGTGCTGATGTAAAGCTGATGTCGCCACCACAAAGACGTAAAATTCTGAAAGGAAGGCCAAGATTACGAATTAACGATGCCACGTGGCTTCGCATTTCTTCCAGAACATCATAGGATTTGTCAGGAGTTGTAATTTGAACGATTTCAACTTTGTCAAACTGATGCAGCCTGTTTAAACCTCTCACATCTTTGCCGTATGAACCTGCTTCGCGTCGAAAACATGCGCTATAAGCAACATTCTTGACAGGAAAATCTTGTTCTTTTAAAATTACATCGCGATAAATATTTGTTACAGGGACTTCTGCCGTTGGAATCAGATATAAATTGTCTTCGTTGGCATAATACATTTGGCCGTCTTTATCCGGTAATTGGCCGGTGCCGTAACCCGAAGCTTCATTTACCATTAATGGCGGTTGTATTTCAATATAGCCGGCATTGATTGCTTCAGTTAAAAAATAGTATATCAAGGCTCTTTGTAATCGGGCTCCTAAGCCTGTGTAAACAGGAAATCCGGCTCCTGCGATTTTAACTCCTAATTCAAAGTCAATTAATTTATATTTCGATGCTAATTCCCAGTGAGGAAGGGCGTCTTTAGCCAATTTAGGCATTTCTCCTTCTGAATAAACAATCTCATTGTCGTCGGCTGAATTTCCGGGCTTCACTGATATATGCGGCAAGTTGGGAATTAATATTAATTTATTGTTCATTTCAGCAACGATGCCATCATGCTGCTCGTTTAGAATCCTGATTTTTTCCTTTAGTTCAGCTGTTTGGTTTTTTAATAATTCTGCTTTAGCCACATCCTTTTCTTTCATGGCTATTCCAATTTCTTTGGAACGACTGTTCATTTCACTTTGAGCATCGTCTCTTTCCAATTGTAATTTCCTGCGCGTATTGTCAAGATTAATGATTTTGTCAATTAATTCAATGTTTTTAAAGTTTTTTATTTGTAAGCGTTCCTTAACAAACTCGCTGTTATCTCTGATTAATTGTAAAGTAAGCATGTGACTTTTTTGCAAAAATACCAATTTAATTTTCTTTATGCAATATCTTGTTTTGTAAAGAAAGTATAAACGTGAAATGTTCCTTTCGTTATGGAAACTGATTGTTTGGATAGATTGAATTAAAAATATTTCCTAAATTAGCCACATGATTCAAAGAAGAATTTCCAGTATTGGCGAATACATATTTCTGATGCTTCGGGTTTTTAAACGACCCGACCGATTAAGCCAGTTTAAAAATCAGGTTTTTGTTGAGTTCAAGCTTTTAGGAATAGAATCATTAGGTATCATTGCCATAATTAGCTTGTTTATGGGTGCGGTGTTATCGATGCAAACTGCATATAGTATTGCCAGCCCTCTTATTCCGCGATATACTATTGGTTACATAACCCGCTCCTCTATCGTTTTGGAATTTTCTGCCACTATTATGAGTCTTATTATGGCCGGAAAGGTGGGTTCAAGAATTGCAAGTGAACTTGGCACAATGAGGGTAACAGAGCAAATAGACGCATTGGATGTTATGGGTATTAATTCTGCTAATTTTTTGATTTTACCCAAAATAGTCGCTTTTGTTTTAATATTTCCGGTACTGGTTATTATATCTATGTTTTTAGGGATTATGGGTGGTTATTTGGTAGCAATACTTACCGGTCTTTTCAGTGTAGAAACATATATGTTTGGGGTACGTTCTTTTTTTGTGCCGTTTGAGGTTTTTTATTCATTGATTAAATCTTTATTTTTTGCTTTTATAATTACTTCTATAAGCTCTTATTTTGGGTATTCTGTAAAAGGAGGGGCGTTGGAGGTTGGGCATGCCAGTACAAGAGCGGTTGTTCAAAGCAGTATTATGATTATACTTTTTAATGTTATACTCACTCAAATTTTGCTGACATGATTGAAGTTAGAAATGTTTGCAAAAATTTTGAGGGAAAGCAGGTGCTGAAGAATATTTCAGTTAAACTTGAGCCGGGGATTAATAATTTAATTATTGGTCAAAGTGGTTCGGGAAAAACAGTACTTTTAAAATGCTTATTAGGACTTCACAAAATTGATAGTGGCGAAATTTATTTTGATGGCAGAAATTTTACTGCCATGAATGATAATGAGCAAAAGAACATCAGAAAGGAAATAGGAACCGTATTTCAGGGCGGAGCTTTGTTTGATTCTATGACCGTTGAAGAGAATGTAATGTTTCCACTGGATATG
Source organism: uncultured Bacteroidaceae bacterium (assembly GCA_964550265.1). Lineage (GTDB taxonomy): Bacteria > Bacteroidota > Bacteroidia > Bacteroidales > DTU049 > GWF2-43-63. The sequence goes on along the minus strand of CAZJYL010000100.1, from coordinate 5,414 downwards.
TTTACATCTCAAACACGTCAGCAAAAAAAGGATCGTGTTAATTTTTGTCTTCGCAGGGTTGATCTGCAACATTCAAATAAATTAATGCCTTCTGAGATTAGCGGGGGAATGAAAAAGCGTGTTGCAATTGCCAGGGCCATTGTTATGAATCCAAAATATCTATTCTGCGATGAGCCAAATTCGGGTTTGGACCCAAAAACCTCAATATTGATAGATCAGCTTATTAATGAACTTACCCGTGAGTTTAATATGACAACCATTATTAATACACACGACATGAATTCTGTAATTGAAATAGGTGATAAAATTGCTTTTATTTATAAAGGAAACCTTTGGTGGAATGGAACAAATAAAGAAATACTGAACTCGGAAAACGGGGAATTAAATGATTTTATTTTTGCGACGCAACTTACCCGACATTTAAAAGATCAATCATGAATTTAATTGATATTGTTTTATTAATTCCCATTGCCTGGGGGCTGTATAAGGGATTTTCAAAAGGATTGGTTCAGGAAATTGCTCAAGTTGCAGCACTTGTTGTTGGCGTACTTGCAGGTCTCTACCTTAGCAAGTGGATAGGCAGTTTTATTGCCGGCATTTTTAATATAAACGAGGAACACACACAGCTAATTGCTTTTGTAATTGCTTTTATTGGTGCATTGATAAATGTGTTTTTTGTTGCAAAAATTATTGAAAAAGTTGTTCGCGATGTAAGCCTTGGCATTGTAAATCGCATTGCCGGTGCTGCCTTTGCATGTATAAAATATGTTCTTATTCTTAGCATAATTATCAATTTCATTAATTCTGCCGATAAACAAGGTACTTTCATAAGTAAAGATATACGTGAAAAAAGCTTGTTGTATGCTCCAATTGGCAAAGCAGCACCTTTTGTAATGCCTTTTATAATGCAGATTTTGTCGGACGTTGAAGAGAATTCTTTAGAAACAACATCGCCGGAGTAATTGATTTTTTTGATAAAATTAAATGCGCCCCAAAAGAGCGCATTTAGTTTGAAATATAGATTGTTCTTAATTGGGATTTTAATCTACGTTGTCGTGAAGAAAAGGATTATTTTCTCTAATCTCAGGCTTGTTGTTGCCATCTTCTCCTAAAGTAAATCTGCTTACTATTTTTTCATCCGAAGGATTTTCAGGCGTTAGATTAACGCCTCTTCGTGCATAGGCAGGTATCTGTTCTATTTCATCTAAATTAGATGTTTTTGAACTTGAGAAATTGAAACTTTTTAAATTTTGAATTCTGTCATCCTGAAGTGCAGGTTTTATTTGAGGCTGAGGAAAATCCTCACTTGGGGTTTCAAAAGGCAGTGTGCTTTGTAAAGTGCTTTGCGACACTATTTGATTTTCATTTTGAGTTGAAACAATATTCAGAGAATTAGAGTTTTGATTTGAATCCTGTTCAAGTTGAATTGTGATTTTTTCATCAGTAGATTCAATATGATTTTCTACTATTGGTAATGTTGGCGGTGGGTTAAAATTACTTTCCGGTAATTGCTCATGGTTTTTTATAACCACTTTCATTTCCGACTCTTCTTCTCTTGTTAAAGAAGAATCTTTATTTTCATCTTGCTGTAATATTATGGTTTTGTATTCTTCGGAAATATAATTTTGTTGAGTAATGTTTTTATTAAAATTTGTTGCAACTACGGTTACTGAAATGTTATTGCCAAGCGCTAAGTCGGTACCTGTACCCCAAATAACCTCGGCGGTGGAGCCGGCAGCATTTTGAATATAATCTGAAATATCGCTGACTTCATCCATTGATATTTCATCTTCTCCGCTGGAAATAAACAGTAAAACATTACGTGCTCCGTAAATTTCATTATCGTCAAGCAGTGGAGAATTAAGTGCCATTTCTACTGCTTTTTGCGCACGATCCTCGCCTTCTGCTATTCCTGTTCCCATAATCGCTACTCCGCTGTTTTTCATTATGGCTTTAACATCTTCGAAATCAACATTCATGTAGCCGGGTATGGTAATTAATTCGGAAATGCCTTTGGCGGCAACAGTTAGTATATCATCGGCTTTACAAAATGCCTCACTAAGTTTTAAATTGCCATAATATTCTCTTACTTTGTCATTGTTTATAATAATGAGACTGTCAACATATTTACGCATTTCTTCAATGCCTTTTTCGGCTTGACTTTTACGTTTGCCACCCTCAAAGCTAAAAGGTGTTGTAACAATTCCTACAGTAAGAATATCGAGTTCCTTTGCTATTTGCGCAATTACAGGAGCTGCACCTGTGCCTGTTCCACCACCCATTCCTGCAGTTATAAACACCATTTTTGTGTTTTCGGAAAGTAATTCACGGATTTCTTCTATGTTTTCCAAAGCTGCATTACGTCCTATTTCAGGAGAATTTCCTGCACCTCTTCCTTCTGTTAAATTAGATCCTATTTGTAGTTTTGTGCTGACGGAGCTGGTTCCCAATGATTGTAAATCAGTATTGCAAACCACAAATTCAACACCATTTATTCCCTGTTTATGCATATGATTTACTGCATTGCTACCGCCCCCTCCAACACCAAAAACTTTGATGATGGTCGGAAGACTTTGCATATCTTCAAATTGAATATGAATACTATTTTTTGTTTCCGACATAATACTTTTTTATTTAATAGGTAAAATTACTTTTGTTTGTCTTATTATTTTAGATATTACTGAAAAACTTTTCAACATATCACGGCGCGAAATTGTTAATTACTCAACTGATATTTTCGTCAAAAAAGCTTATTCCGCCCCTGAAAATTTTTGAAATGAAACCTCCTCTTTCTTTTTTACCCTGGTTTGGAACGCTCTTTTTCATGTTTGACTGAGCAATTAAAGAATTGTCAATGCCATTTAAAACCAGCCCTATACAAGTTGCATACATTGGCAAAAGCAGTTCTTTATCTACATTGGCTGAAAGATGTTCACTTGGGTAGCCGATGCGTGTTTCGTGACCCGTAATAAATTGACATAGCTGGGCAATGTCTTTCAACTGGGCTCCGCCGCCTGTTAATACAATTCCTGCAATAAGTTTTTTGTCGTATCCCGAATTTTTTATTTCATAATTAACAAATTCAATGATTTCTTCCATTCGCGATTGAATGATACGAGCAAGGTTTTTCATTGAAATTTCTTTGTGCGGACGTCCTTTTAATCCGGGAATTGAAATATAAATTTCATCTTTTACCTCATTTGCAAGGGCTGAACCATGCTTAATTTTCAACGTTTCGGCATAACTTTTCAGGATTGAACAACCCTCTTTTACATCTTCGGTTACAATATCTCCACCAAGAGGAATTACTGCGGAATGGCGGATTACACCATCCTGAAAAATAGCTATGTCTGTGGTACCACCTCCTATGTCAACCAGTGCAACTCCGGCTTCTTTTTCTTCTTCGCTTAAAACAGAAAAGGAGCTTGCAATAGGCTCAAGAATCATGTCCGACATGTGTATTTCGGCACGGGAAATACATTTTTCTATATTGCGTGCGGCCTGTATTTGCCCTGTGATTATATGAAAGTTTGCTTCAAGCTGTACGCCGCCCATGCCTACCGGATCTTTTATTCCGTGGTCTCCGTCAACAATATATTCCTGAGGAATAACATGAATTATTTCTTCTCCGGGCGGCATAACCAATTTATACATATTGTCTATTAAACGATCAACATCTTCTTGCGAAATTTCGTTTTCGGAATTTTCACGTATTATACTGCCGCGATGCTGAAGACTTTTTATGTGCTGTCCCGCAATGCCAACATTTACTGCGCGAATGTTAACATTGCTTTTGGACTCGGTAATCTCAATTACCTTTTTTATGGCTTCGACTGTTTTTTCAATATTGGCTACCAAGCCTCGTTTAACACCCAATGATTCGGTTTTTCCATGACCTAAAACTTCTAATTTGCCATACTCGTTTTGATAACCGACAATCATGGCGATTTTTGTTGTCCCAATGTCGAGACCGACCATTATTTCCTGATGTTCGTTCATATTTCGTTTTCTTTTTTATTCTCGTTTTGTTCTTCTGTTTTTTTAATTCCGATTACCTGATTATGAAACCGGATGTCAAAACTTTTATACAATGAAAAATTATATTTGGTGTACCCGTTCTTGTAGAAATGATGCAGGTTTTGTAATTTAATTTTCAATCCGTCAACATCGCCTAAAATAATATTCTGATCTCCGATTATAGGAATAAGCTCAAAATGAGAGTTGTCGTTTGCATAAATCAGTGTTATTAATTTCAGCAAAAACTCATCTTTGGATATCTCTGATGCTATTAAAAAGAGCTTATGCGTAGTAGATAGTATTTTTGACTGATCATAATTAACCGAATCAAAATATTGATATTCCTGTGATGGCATGAACTTTTCAGTTATATTACCAGTGGCTACTAATACACCTGGCGATGCTCCTTGATTTAGAGGCAACATCTTGCCTTTTGTGTCAATAAAGTAAGATTCGTTTTGTTGATTGAAAATTCTTAAGATAGGCTTACGCTGCAATATGTCTATTGTAAGACTTGCATCAATATTGATATAAGCATCGGCATTCAGCACATAAGGATTTGTATATATTATTTCTTCAATCCATTTTAAGTCTATTTCTTCAATGGCTCTTTTTGTTATTGAGTCATAGCCTTGCGAAATTAATTCCTGTATTTCCTCTTCGGTAACTAATTCGGGCCCGCCTTGTGTATTTATGGCAATATTAACCTGACTGATTTTTTGCTGTTTAAAATTATCGTTCGATATTTTAAGCAACACCAAAACAATAATGATGAGTACTAATAAAATTGATATTTTATATATAGGCTTCATTTATTCTCGACTCGTTTTTTTATTGTTTCTACAAATCTGTCAATATTACCGGCCCCAATTGTAATCAATATTCCATCTTCGCATAAGTCAACAATATCAGGTATTTTGTCAAACGGCAAATATTTTTTTCTGTTATTTGCTATGGTTGAAAGCAGCCAAGTTGCATCAATTCCTGGTATAGGCTTTTCTCTTGCGGGATATATATCTGTAATTACCGGTATATCAAATTTTTGTAATGACTTGCCGAATTCTTCGCCAAAATCTTTTGTTCTTGTATATAAATGAGGCTGAAACAGACCGGTTATGGTTTTGTCGGGATATAATTCCCTCATTGTGTCAATTAGTGCATCAATCTCGGCAGGATGATGGGCATAATCATCATAAAAAATGATTTTGTCGTTTTTAGCTATCAATTCCATGCGCCGCTTTACCCCGGGAAAACATTCTAATGCCCCGGCAATTTCATTTGATTTATGACCGGCTATATGCATTGCGGCAAACGCTGCCATGGCATTTTGTATATTATGTCTGCCTGCAACAGATTGATGAATACCTTCTATAAGCAAATTATTGTCTAAGTATATG
>CAZJYL010000099.1:0-8421 GCA_964550265.1 uncultured Bacteroidaceae bacterium | reverse complement strand
TTGCGCAAATGGTAAAGCCCTGCTTGAATAGGAACTTCCCAAAAAACGCGGAGTAGTTTCGGCTTATGCTAATTTGGATACAAAAATAGTTGATGTTACTTACAACCCTAATTTAACTGATGCCGAGCATATTAAAGATTATATTCATCAGATTGGTTATTTGGTTGAAGGCGATGACCCAAATACGAAATTAGAAAAAAAGGCTTGCAGTCACGATCATCAAAATAAATAGACAATACAATAATTATTATGGGATTATATGTATTGCTTTTGCATAAGCAGTTATATGATTACTAATAATTTGTAGGTTGTTTAAAAAAAATATGACTCAAACCGATGCCAATAAAAAGTATCGGTTTTTTTATTTTCTCGGATTATAATTCGTAAATTGCAATAAACAAATACAGATATGCCAAAACGAATAAGTACAAAAATCATAAGAGGGCAAAATGCTATTGATGGCGCCGGAGTACATCTTCGCAGAGTGTTGGGAATTAGAACAATAAGAGATTTTGACCCGTTTCTAATGCTGGATGGCTTCGACTCCATAGATTATCATGAATATATTAAAGGATTTCCATGGCATCCTCATCGTGGAATTGAAACAGTAACTTATTTAATAAGCGGCGAAATTGAACATGGTGATAGTTTAGGGAACAATGGAGTTATTAAAGATTTGGATTGTCAGTGGATGACTGCAGGTTCGGGAATTATTCATCAGGAAATGCCAGTAAAATCAAACAGGATGCTTGGCTGCCAGTTGTGGGTAAATCTTCCCCAAAAGGATAAAATGTGTAATCCTGCATACAACGACATTAAACAAAACGACATTCCTTTTATCGAAGAGCAAAATGCAGTTATACGCATTATTTCAGGGAAATATAAAAATACATCCGGAGCATTGAAAAATCATTTTGTTCAAGTACAATACCTTGATGTAATGCTGAACGCCAATTCAGTATGGGAATATTCCGAAACCCCAGATAATCAAACTCTGTTTTTATATTTATTAGACGGTACCATTGCTACAGACGAGGCATTGCAATCATTTGAAGAAAAAGCTTGTGCAATATTATTCAAGGCTCAGTCCGATCAGGAAAACATTTTTTCAAACGTTATTGTTAAGGCAGGCGAAAATGGAGCGCGCTTTTTGCTGATAGCAGCCAAGCCTTTAAACGAACCGGTGGCATGGGGTGGTCCCATAGTAATGAATACCGAAGACGAATTAAACACGGCTTTTGAAGAACTGGATATGGGAACCTTTATTAAGCACAAATAAATTTATTAAATATTTTTCTTTCGTATATTTGAAAATTGAATTTTCAAAAATAAATTTATGATTGGTATTTATATAGCATCAGCATGTTTTGTTTCCTGCTTAATCGGTGCAAGATTACTGCTAAACAATGCCACCAGATTTTTAAATGAAGATGAAAAAAGCCAATTGGGTATGCTAATGGCTCCCAATAATGCTTTTGTTTTCATCTCTATACTGGTTATAGTCGTATTGTTTGTTGCAGATTTCCTGCTTGGATTTGCCATCGACATTGATGATTTCTTAACTTATGGTGCTGCCATATTTCTTGTTCTAGCAATTATTTCACATTATTTGGTATATCGCAGCCTGATAAATAATAAATATCCTGCGCAGTATATGCGTATGTATATGGTTTCTTCCATTTTACGGATTATGGGAATAATAGAGTTTTTTGTTATTATGTTGATTTTATAATACTTTGATTTTTTATTTCACAATAATTTCATCTACAAATACCCATGATTTCAATCCATTGTAATTGTGCCATTCAGGAAGATATTTGGTGGCATTGATGTCAAATTTAATATATCTTGCTTTTTTGTTATTCATTAAAAAAACAAAGGACTTCATCATGGGTTCGTTTTGAAGATTTATGTCAGATAAAACAGTATTTGCGTTTTTGTATTTTTTGTTGTTATTGGAAACAGAACAAGAAATGCCAAGCGGGTGCAATATCCATGATTTGGGAAACTGCAGTGTACTAATTTCAATGGTATCTACACTCATAACTGAGCCAAGGTCAAGTATTATTTCCACATCACATGCTTCCCACCCAAGCCAGTTTATTTTGTAATCCTCTGTTCCTCTCACTCCGTTTGTAAGTGTTGCATTTCCATTTGCTTTATACTTTGGGTCCGGTTCAGGCATACAATAAACAGTTTTTTTAAACGCCTTATTGTTGGCCGTATTCATTGAAATATTTCTAAGTGTATTTTGTTGCCAGGTTTTTAAAAGCAAGGGAGTTTCATTTAAATGAGTCATATTGTTTTCAACGCATATAGTAATAAAATCATCAAATAAATTGTTTAATGATTCTTTTTTAACCCAATTGCCATTTATATTTTCGAACCATCCGCGCGGACCGAACAAATCGGATTTTGCTATTTCGATTTCGGAATACATAATCGGCAATCTGCTGTTCTTTACGCGTGCAAGAAGCAATGAGTCATTTTTAACGGCATATTCTGCACTGTCAAAATACGCTTTATATATTTCCATATTCTCTGCCGATAAATAGGTTTGAGCAGCCTGAACAGGATTACCATAAATATCAAGATACTGATTATACCGCAAACATTCTGCATGAAGCAAATCAAAATACTTTCTGACCCAAACCCCTGCATTGCCATAATAATGAAACATAAAATCATTTATAACGGCATTAACATCAATATCGGGATTCCACAAGAGCTTACTTAATAAAAATGCTTTAAGTTCGGCAAATTCAACCCCATGGCTTGCATTACACTGCTGGAAGTTTGCAATAACATTATTTTTTGTGAAATATTGTAAATTGGGCTGCAACGTATTAAACAGAGGAAAAGGTGTCAGGAAATTAGTGAATTGCACTTCGTAATCCCACATCATTATATTATTGCATATTTTTCCCCACCCCTCCATGTCGCTCCGGAACGACGCAGCAGCAGGATCGTCAGGAATCGGGTGCGTTCTGTTTAGTTCAATAGAACAAAGTGTTACCATTACATTGCTGTCGGGCATGGTAATCAACGGCGGTTTTCGCGTGTATTGATAAGCCAAAGATGTTATAACTTTATCGGGGAACTCTTTTGCAACTGCGTTTACAAATCGCAGCATTAAACCGGAAGGCGACCCTTCTAAAGAATCAATTGCCCTGCATTTATCGCATCTGCAATATTCAAAATCATCATTCTGGCTTACCGACCAGTATTTTATGGCCGGATGAGCTTCCATTTCCTTACGCAGTTTATTAATTACAATTTTTAATACGTCCGGATTACTTAAACATAATTGCCCGTACGGAACCCATTTATTATTAATTAAGGCAAAATATTCAGGATGCTCATCAAAGTATTCATCGGGCGGAACAAGTCTATTGAAAGTATGGACATAATACCCGTTATACCCGGGCTCGTGCCAGCGGTCGCTTATTGTATTAAGTTTTCTGAAATATTTGTATGTAGTGTCATTAGCAAAAGGTCCGTTGATTACACGAATGGTAGCCGGTGGAATTTGTATGTCGTTTATGGCACCTAAAATAATATTTTTTCGTTTTGGAATAAATTCCTCGCCGGGAGCAAGAATGCGCACACCAAGATAATCTTCCAAAAAACCGGTAACTCCATAAATTACGCCCATACCACTACCACCGGTAATGTAAATATTATTGTCGGATGACTGAATACAATAACCATCTTCTTTAAGAATTTGTGCAGGCTCAGTACAATATCCATCCGGAAAAGAACTTAATATAAAAGCAGGGCTTTTGGCTTTGGGGTTATTATCGCTGTAAATGGGCAACTCAACATCGCTGATTTTAAAAATATATCTCTGCAAAATATTTGCTGCCACCAGATCATTATGAGTGGCTGTTGGTCCCGTAATTATGCAGTAATTACTTTTTCCGTTTTCAATTAATCTGATTTCACTTACGTTTGTGGCTGAAAATGAGGACAGAACTAAAAAAGCAAAAGAGATAAATATAAAAGCCGTTTTCATGCTTCAAAGAAAACAAGAAAGATTTATTTTTCAGCTTGCAACAAGTAAGTAACTTATCATTTGTTATCAACAATGATTTAACATGTAATCAACAAAAAAACAGAATTTATTAACAGGGTTTCAAACGCCTGAATAATGTAAAATAAAATATCGGGTAATTATATAATACAAATTAGCAATTAAATAGCTTTGAAACAAAAAGTAATTATTAATAATGTTTAGTTGTTGGTAATTTAAAAAATAGATTGAATTTTCTACAAAATGATTTTTACAAAACAGTTTTATATTTTGGCCAAATATATTTTTGTCAACAACTTTATATTGACAAGTATTTTTTATAACTTTGAACAAAGAAAATTAGATACATGGTAAAAGAAAAAGAAAAGATTGAGGCTAAATCGGAAGATGTTACAAATACGCCACGAAATCTGATTTTGTTGAATGACGATGTGAATACATTCGATCATGTTATTGAATCATTGATTGAGATTTGCAATTTCAATATTGAGCAGGCAGAACAATGTGCATTAATTACACATTTAAAGGGCAGATGCCCTATCCTAAAAGGCAATACCGATGAATTACTAAAATTTAAACAACAACTCTCGGAACGTTTTTTAAGTTCAGTTATAAATTAAATTTATATTATGGCAAAAAGGATTATTGCTATTTTATTATTATCAGTAGTATTTGCTAGTTGTTCACGTGTTCCATATACAAAGCGCGTTCAAATTAACATGGTTCCTGAAAGCTTAATAAATAATTTAAGCTTAACTACATATAATAATTTCATCAGCACCAGCAGTGTAGTATCATCTTCTGACTCAAGAACCCAGCAAGTATTAACCGTTGGTCAAAGACTACAGAATGCAACTATAACTTATTTAAAAAAGCATGGCTTTAAAAAACGGCTTAAAAGACTTTCTTGGTCTTTCACATTGGTAAATGACCCCACTGTAAACGCATTTTGTTTGCCGGGAGGCAAAGTGGTGGTATTCACGGGGATTTTGCCTGTAACCAATACAGATGAGGGACTGGCAACAGTTTTAAGTCATGAAATTGCCCACGCTGTCGCGCGACACGGAAATGAAAGAATGAGCCAGCAATTGGCAGTTGCACTGGGTGGAGTTACTTTAGCCATAGCAATGCAAAATAATCCAAAAGAAACTCAGGATATTTTTAACTCTGTTTATGGTATTGGTGGAACATTGGGATTACTTGCCTATTCACGAGTGCATGAATACGAAGCCGACAAACTGGGAATGATTTTTATGGCGCTTGCGGGCTATGATCCTGCAGAAGCCATTGCATTCTGGGAAAGAATGACATCTATGAACAAAGGTGCTAAAATACCTCAGTTTTTAAGTACTCATCCAAGCGATGAAAACAGAATCAAAGAAATGAAAAAGTTTTTGCCTACTGCAAAAACCTATTATACTCCAAACAAATAGAATCTGATGGACTGGACATTAATTATTACAATAATTTCAAGTGGTATTATTCTGATTCTGCTTGAGATATTTTTGCTTCCGGGAATGATAGCCGGCATTTTAGGCGGTGCTGCCGTATTATTTGGGATATACAAAGCATATGCTGAATATGGCACTCAATATGGACTAATCACTTTAGGAGTTTCTTTATTGTTTTTTGTCTTTTTACTGATAATTTTATTTCGTTCAAACACATGGAAAAAAGCTGCATTAAACGATGCTATTGACAGTAAAGTAAACAATGAAAGCGAAAAGCTAAATTCCGGTGATGAAGGCAAAACCATTTCAAGATTATATCCCATTGGAAAAGCCGAATTCAATAATGAAATTTACGAGGTGCAAAGCCAAAGCGGAATTATTGAGAGCGAAACAGAAATAGTCGTTACAAAAATAGAAGGCTATAAAATATTTGTAAAACCCAAAAACTAATAATATGAATTTTCTTTTGATTTTCCTTAATGCTAATGCAAATGTAGGTATTTATTTTGCCATTGGAATTGGTGCATTCATTGCATTGTGGTTGTTGTTTTATTTGATTCCTGTTGGATTATGGTTTAACGCATTGCTTTCGGGTGTTCGTGTTTCGCTTGTGCAATTAGTTTTGATGCGTTGGCGTAAAGTTCCGCCTGCTGTTATAGTTAATGCTTTGATTACATCGTTCAAGGCTGGAATTCCGTTAAACCGGAACGAATTAGAGGCCCACTATCTTGCCGGAGGAAGAGTTAAAAATGTTATTAATGCTTTAATTTCTGCCGATAAAGCTAATATACCTCTGGATTTTAAATCGGCTACAGCTATAGATCTGGCCGGTCGCGATGTATTTGAGGCCGTACAAATGAGTGTTAATCCAAAAGTTATAAATACTCCTCCTGTTACTGCTGTTGCAAAAGACGGTATTCAACTTATTGCCAAAGCCCGTGTAACAGTTCGCGCCAATATCAGACAATTGGTCGGAGGTGCCGGCGAAGAAACTGTTCTTGCCCGCGTTGGTGAAGGTATTGTTACTTCAATTGGTTCCTCATACAGCCATAAAGAAGTTCTCGAAAATCCAGATAAAATATCAAAAGTGGTTCTTGCCAGAGGTCTTGATGCAGGAACAGCTTTCGAAATTCTTTCCATTGACATTGCCGATATTGATGTAGGTAAAAATATTGGTGCCATCCTGCAAATGGATCAGGCTCAGGCCGATAAAAATATTGCTCAAGCCAAAGCCGAAGAAAGACGTGCAATGGCTGTGGCTCTAGAACAGGAAATGATTGCTAAAGCACAGGAAGCCCGTGCTAAGGTTATCGAAGCCGAAGCTCTTGTTCCTACTGCAATGGCAGAAGCTTTCCGTAACGGAAATCTCGGAATAATGGATTATTACAAAATGAAAAATATTCAGGCCGATACTGACATGAGACAAAATCTGTCTAAGCCCGGCGGCGATGTAAAAAAATAATATTTATTCTTTTTCTTAAACTCCTGCTGTATCTTTATGGCAGGAGTTTTTTTATTTAAACTACTGCATCAAATCCATAACGCATTTTCTGAAATCATTGCCACGATATTCAAAATTAATGTATTTATCGTAGCTTGCCGCCGCAGGAGACAATAAACAAATTTTATTTTTTGCCGTATTTTGCGATGCTGTTTCAACAGCTGCACTCATTGAGTCAACGTAAAATATTTTTTTATCCGATTTTATGTTTTCAATTGCAGAGCCGATAATTTTGCCCACTTCTCCCATTAGAATAACATTTCCAACGCTGCTATTTAAAAGATATTCGCATAAGTCAGTATAATCTATCCCCCTATTAAAACCACCCAATATAATTGTGTCGGATTGAGGAAATGCCTCCAAGGCAGCTATGGCCGATTGCGGAATAGTCGATATAGAGTCATTGATATATGTTATGCCATTTACTTCTGCAATAAACTCAAGTCTATGAGGCAGAGGTTTAAACGTGAATAATGACCGTATTGCGTCATTAATGTCAATACCTGATTTAATGGCAACTCCCAGTGCAGCCGCACAGTTTTTTAAATTATGCCTTCCCTTTAATGGCATTTTGTTCAAATCAATTTTTTCTTCAATAAAATCGTTGTTGTATCCTACAATAAGTTTATCGTTTTTAAAATCGAACCAGTTTAAATATGATTTACATAAAGTCTGAAAATTTTGCCATTCTTTACCCACCCATTCATAAGGTATAAAAAATTGGTTTTCGGCTTGCTGATATATGCCTATATTCCATTTAGCTTTGGCATAATCGTTAAAATCATTATAATGGTCGAGATGCTCGGGGAAAATATTTAACAATACCGAAATTGCAGGTGATTTATTAATAATCTCCAGCTGATGGCTGGATAACTCGGCAACTATTTTTTTATTTTCGGCATCAAGCAAATAATCAAAAAACGGCAGCCCCATATTTCCAGCTAAAATTGCAGGGATTCCATTATTTACCAGCAAATGATGTATTAATGTACTTGTAGTGCTTTTGCCCTTGGTTCCCGTGATGCCAATTACCTGTTTGTAAAAAAAGCGCAGCAGCAAATCGGTTTGCGACGATATTTTATTTGTTTTTTTCCATTCCTCCGGTATATTTTTCAAAGCTATTCCGGGCGACTTAATCATTATGTCGAAATCGTCAGGATTTCCCAAAAAGTCTTTCCCTGTTAATTTTGAAACCTGCACTCCGGCAAATTCATCGCCGAAATTGAAATCCTTTTCATCTCCGATTGTTACAATTGCATTTTTAACATATTTGAGAATGAAATTTAATGTGCTTTTGCCTTCGCGGCCAAAACCTGCAATTAAAATTCTTTTTTCGTAAAGAAACTTAGTTATATTTTCAAACTCATAATACATTTTGTAACAATTTTTCGTATTGTGGCAGCAAATTATGATTTTTGTTCCAATTGCCTAAACTG
>CAZJYL010000098.1:0-8454 GCA_964550265.1 uncultured Bacteroidaceae bacterium | reverse complement strand
CTTTATTTTTGAACCAAACTTCTTCGTTAGGAAATATTTACCTGTCTTTGGAGAGCCTTTGAATTCAATTAAAGAAAGATTTCTTAATGTCTGCAAATATCGCTTTACTTGTGCATTTGATTTGCCTATCTTATCCATTATTTGTGTAATTGAAGCTCCATTTTTACTGTCTGCAATAGCTTTTACAGCATCAATTAGGGCATCATTTACAGCATCACTTACAGCATCAATTAAACCTTTTTTTACAGCATCACTTACAGCATCACTTACAGCATCACTTACAGCATCATTGTCATTTGCTTTTTCCTTAGTAACTCCTACAAGTTTTTCATTACTAAAAAAAGTAAGTTTAACTGTATGCTCTCCAATATCCCAAATAGGTTCTTTAAGCCCTGCTTGTTTACAAGTATCTATTATTTTAAGAGTTCCTCTACCAATTTTTTCAATGTAACCTCTTAAAAATACAATATGTGCGATATCTGGGTTATAGGGCATTGATAAGTGGCTTTTCTTTAACTCACTTTGTTTCAAAGGCGATTTACCACTATTGGTTATTTCTAATCTATCAGGATAGATAATTACAGACATTGCACTTGCTACTTGTGCATATTCTCGATGAACCAATGCGTTCATAATTCCTTCTCGTAATGCTACTATTGGAAAAGCAAAGTTGTCAGCACGTTCCCATTTTTTATTGTCAAATTTTCGTGTATGAGTTAGATGCTTATCAAAGAAATTCTGAATTGCAATAATGTTTTTAAACAGATTGCCCTCTAATAATTGGTCATCCTTGAATATATCGCCCGTTTTTCCTTGTTCAAGCAAAGCAATTCTTACTCTTGATTGAGGAATAAAACGTGCAGGATTTTTTGCAAATAAAATTACAGCAGCATTCGTAAAATTTCCATTTTGGTATAGACCATAATAAGAAAGAAAATCAATCGGTTCTTTTGTGCCGTCTTTCATCTTGTTTTGAGTTATGGTGGCATCAATGGTTTTATTGATTTCTTCCATATCCAAATCATTGAGTTCTACACCCAAACAAGATTGGCGTTCCCAATGAATTTCTGTTTCGTGCCTTTTATGAATAAGTTCAGAAACTTCTTTTGATGAAGCTTGAACGGTACGGTCATTTCTACGATAATAAATACTGCCATTAAAAATATAAGGTTGTTTAGCCCCCTCCCAAACTTTGATAAGTAGAAGTTGTCTATTGCCGTAATTTTCAATGGACACCATTACAGGTGGTTCGGGAATTAGTTCTTTTAGTAAATATTTTTCAATTTCTATTTGAAGTTTTTCTGCATTATCAACACCTTTTACCTCTTTTTTGTCAGTAACTCCAATCAATATTTGCCCGCCTTGATTGTTTAAAAAGCCACAAATAGTTTTGCCAATAGCATCTTTTCGTGCAACTTCTTTAAATTCGAGTTTACCGCTTTCCTCTTGTTTCAAAAGGTCTTTTATGAGTTGTTCTGCTTTCATTGTACTTGATTGTTTAAGATAGCTAACTCATTTTCAACTCTTTTGATGTCTTTAAACAACGTTTCAATATGTCGTAACGCTTCATCTGGCCTAAAAAACTCCTGAACCCAATGGTATTTTCTTTCTTCATAAGGCAAATTAGCCTGTATAGCATCGTTGTACATATCAATAACTCGAACACTATCCATTACAGAAGTAGATTGAATTTCAAAATCATTACGTTGTGTTTTAGCTTCGTCAGCATACATATATTGGGCTAATAATTTTCTTGAAAAGATAACAAAGCTATGAGCTATAAATCGTCTTGGTTTGTTTAGCTCAATGGCACGTTGAAATTCTTGATGTGTAATTCCCGTACTATAATTTGGATTGATAATGCCAAAAAAAATATCACATTCCTGAATTGCAGCTAAACAGGCATCAACATTATTCATCCCAAGAGGTGGGTGCAATGTGCCGAACTCGGAATTGATAACTTGATAGCCATAGTTGTTTAATACTCCGCATATTTGCAGGAGTAAGTCACGGTTTTGATAAACCGTTGAAGCAACCATTAACTTTATCTTCTTTTTCCTTGCCAACTATACAATTTGATATCAATTATACGAAGTAAAAATACACATTTTTTTTATTGTGGACGTATGACTTTTCGGTTTATAGCTTTTTATTTCTTGTCTGCGGTATCGTTTTTATTAGCTTTGCAGTTAACGGTTTTGGCAGCTTTGCGAGGGAGCGGATTTTTAGCACTAAACTCCAAGCGAAGAACCGAACTTCAAATATAGCACAAATTTTTCAATCGAAGCCGTTCAACCGCCATTGTGGCAAACTGGCTGTTAGGTGTTCGTACTATTCCCATTTGTTTGAGATATAGCAATTTCTAAATTGTCTTACAAATTTCTGAAGTTCAGAAATAGTGAATAAAATTTCACTTCCATCTTCGTCACTAAATTTAAAATCCATATTCTCAAATATTTCAACGCGATTATGACTTATTGAATTTCTTATTTTACGAATTAAAAATTCTAAAGTCATATCTGATTCTTTAGTTACTTTTCCCACTCCAAACTTACTTTGGTCTGTAGAATTTAGTCTGTTTGGAAAAGATTTAAACTCGAAGTGTCCCCATTTATTTTTATCTATTTGGTTAAGTTTAATGAAAGGTATTTCATTGTGAAATGCAGTCTTTGGATAAACAATAAGTCCATATAAATGGGTTAATACGACACCTTGATTCACTATTGAGTAATCTTCTTTCTTATCCCAACTTATAGATTTTTGAAATTCATTAATGAAATCTCTAATTGTCTTTTGAGGGTTATTTCTTAATTGATATACTAAACTGCCAAGCAACTCAATGTCAATACTCGTCTGTATAGCAATTGTTTTTTCGTCTAATTTTTCCATAGGTCATTCTTTTCTGTATGACACCTAACGTTTTATTTACGAACAAATATAAAACATTCACCAATATAAAACTTATAACATTCGCCAATGCATTTTCATGTTTTTGAAAAAAATAATATATAATGCAGAAAATCAGATAAATATAATTAAAAATGGTGGAATGTATTCTGAAAAATCGGTGCAAAATGTGGTAAAAAATGCAGCATCAAAAGCCGGGATAAAGAAGAATGTTACACCGCACACTTTACGACATAGTTTTGCAACTCACCTTATAGAAGCAGGCACTGATATTCGGTATATTCAGCAGTTATTGGGGCATCAATCTATAAAAGCCACTGAAATTTATACACACATTACTGATGTTTCTAAATCAAAAATTAAGAGTCCGTTAGATTTGCTTTAAACCAAATTTAGTATTGAGTGTAGCCTTTTATTTTTCTAGTCTGGAGGCAATTTCTTCTTTCAATTTAGGGAGGTGATTGATAACAATACTCCAAACTAACTCGTCGGATATTTTGTCGTAACCGTGAACAATTCTGTTTCTTGTGCCAATTATTTTATTGACGTTTTCCAGATGGAAATCTTTGTCTCGTTTAATTATTCTATTCGTTGCCTCCCCAATTATTTCTAAATTTCTTTCGATAGCGCGTTTTGTTCTTATGTCGTAAATATACTCTTCGAATTTCTTTGGCCTGTTTTCAAAGTAACTTTCTATCTCTTTTATTGATTGGAGAATATCGTACAACCAAGTTTTAATTTCGTTATCCATAAACCAGTTGCTTTGATGAATCAATTGATTGCTTTAAATAAGGATTTTTGATTGCTTTTTCTTCCAGTAAATCCACATTACGTTTAAACAGGATTTCTAATGATTCTTTTAAATCAAAATAGTTGTCAGCGTATTCATAAAGGTCTACGTCTTGAAACTCCACAACTAGGTCAATATCACTATTCTTTTTAAATTTATCCGTTAATAAGGAACCAAATACAAATAGTCGCCTAACTTTGTGCCTTGAACACAAGTCTCGAATTTTATCAATATTTCTTTCTATTAGGTTCATAGTACAAAGATAATAAATTTAGCTGACGTTGTCAATTTGTACAAAGGTTAGGCATAACGGTGCGGGCGATTTATAACATTCGTATATGTAAAATACATACATTTTAAAATAGAAGTTTAACTTATATAAACACAGGATATTAAAGGATAAAATATTTTTAGAATAAATTGTATTAAGAATGTTTTGTTTACTTTATAAAAAGTATAAGACGGACCGGCTGCTCAAAAACTAAATTTACCTAACAATAAATTGAAATAAAAAAATCATTCTTTTGGCAATGAAAAAGAAAAGTAAACCCCGCCCGGCTTGAGGGCACAAAAAGCTTTAAAATTTTTAATTGACAATTTATTCGTACAAGAATTAATTTATATAATTCCAATAGCATTGCAGGAATTATTCATTTTGTTTGTTTAAGTTATTAATAGTAAAATCCCCGTTGTTTTAATCACAAAACAAGCAATATTTGTTTGACAATAAATTTTTAACGAAATTTGCCCCGAAAATTTAATCTGATGAAACGAATTAAAATTGTTGATTTACTTAAAAATAGTGCTGAAGGCATAATAGGTTCCGATGTTACTATAAAAGGATGGGTTCGTACAAGGCGCGACAGCAAGAATGTGGTTTTTATTGCCGTTAACGACGGCAGCATCATACATTCTATTCAGGTGGTTGCTGATACTTCAAAGTTTGATGAATCATTACTAAAAGATATTACCACAGGTAGTGGTGTAAGGATTTCCGGGAAATTAACGGAATCTCCTGCTCAGGGACAACCTGTTGAAATTCATGCCGGTGAAATTGAAATTTATGGTAAATGTCCTTCCGATTCATATCCATTGCAAAAAAAAGGTCATACTCTTGAATTTCTCAGGGAAATTGCTCATTTGCGCCCGCGCACAAATACTTTTGGTGCCATATTGCGTATCCGGCATGCCATGGCTTTTGCCATACATAAATATTTCAACGAGCATGGTTTTAATTATCTGCACACTCCCATCATCACAGGCAGCGATGCCGAAGGAGCAGGCGCCATGTTCCATGTAAGTACTCTTGATATTAATAATCCTCCGCGCACAGCTGACGGGAAAGTAGATTTTTCTCAGGATTTTTTCGGAAAGGAGACCAATCTTACAGTTTCAGGGCAATTAGAGGGAGAGCTTGGTGCATTGGCACTTGGCGAAATTTATACATTCGGACCAACATTTCGTGCCGAAAACAGTAATACGCCACGTCATTTAGCTGAGTTTTGGATGATTGAACCTGAGATGGCTTTTTATGATATTACCGACAACATGGATTTGGCTGAAGATTTTTTAAAATCATTAATTAAATATGCCCTTGAATATTGCCATGATGATTTGGAATTTTTGCAAAAGATGTATGACAAGGAATTAATTCCAAGACTACAGGGAATTATTGATTCTGAATTTAAAAGACTTACATATACCGAAGCCATTGATATTTTAGTTAAGAGCGGACAAAAATTTGAATTCCCGGTTTCATGGGGTACTGACCTTCAGGCAGAACACGAGCGATATCTGGTTGAGCAGCATTTTAAACTTCCGGTTATTCTTACCGATTATCCCATTGAAATTAAGGCTTTTTACATGAAGCAAAATGATGACGGAAAAACAGTAAGGGCAATGGACGTTCTTTTCCCGCGCATAGGCGAAATCATTGGTGGTAGTCAGAGAGAAGAGAATTATGATAAATTATTGAATCGTATAAAAGAGCTCAATATCCCCGAAAAAGATATCTGGTGGTATCTCGAAACAAGAAAATTTGGCTCGGTTCCTCATAGCGGATTTGGTCTTGGTTTTGAAAGATTAATCCTTTTTGTTACGGGAATGGCTAATATCCGGGACGTGATTCCTTTCCCCAGAACGCCAAAAAATGCTGAATTTTAAATAGTTGTAGTGATAAACATAAAAAGTTTTTCAATTACTTGACAATACACTATAATATTTTGTAATTTCAATAATAAATTATGCATTATGCTACGTCAACGGCTTGAACAAAAACTACAGCAAAAACTTTCGCCACAGCAGATTCAGTTAATGAAATTACTTCAGGTTCCTGCCATTGCTTTGGAGCAACGCATTAAGCAAGAAATAGAAGAAAACCCTGCACTTGAAGATTTGTCCGATAATGATGACGACGACAATCAGGATATTGATGATATAGTGCATGATGATGAAGACCGTTCAGACTCCGATATTGATGAAAATGCCGAAAACGATTTTAGTTTGGACGATTACATGGACGAAGACGACATACCTGAGTACAAAATGGCTGCACGCAATTCAAGCGCCGATGATGAAGCACGCGAAGTTCCGTTTGTATCTCAATCAAGCTTTTATGATCAGCTGTATGAGCAATTGCAAATGGGTGATTTAACGGAACTGCAGCATAATGTGGGGAAATACATAATTGGCAATATTGATGAAAACGGTTATTTAAAGCGGGATTCAGCTTCAATATCAAACGACATTGCTTTTGCACTTAATATTAATATATCGCCTGAAGAAATTGAAAAAATAATAAAAATAATTCAGGAATTAGACCCCCCCGGGGTGGCAGCAAGAGATTTGCGTGAATGTTTGATATTGCAATTGAAAAGAAAAGACCAAAAACTTGAATCTGTTAAAAATGCAATATTAATTTTGCAGGAAAGTTTTGACGAGTTCTCGAAAAAACATTATGATAAAATAATGAAGCGTATCGGATTAAACGAAGAGCAATTGAAAGATGCAATTGACGAAATAATCAAGCTTAATCCAAAACCCGGCAATTCAGGCGGGGATGCCAGCAAAGGCAGCATGCATGTTTTTCCTGATTTTACCATAAACAACAACGATGGCGAACTGGAATTGATTATTAATTCACGTAATACGCCCGACTTGCGCGTTAGCCGCTATTATCAGCAAATGCTTGAGTCATACGTCAATTCCAAAAATCAGGATACTAAAACAAAGGAAGCCATACAGTTTGTCCGTCAAAAAATTGATTCTGCAAAATGGTTTATCGATGCTTTGCGACAAAGACAAAACACGCTGTATATTACCATGGGTGCAATAATGGATTTTCAGAAAGATTATTTTTTAAGCGGCGATGAAACAAAATTAAAACCCATGATTTTGAAGGATATTGCCGATAAGGTTGGTTTAGACATCTCTACAATATCCAGAGTTGCCAGCAGCAAATATGTTGTTACTCCTTTCGGTACATTTTTATTGAAAAGCTTTTTCAGTGAATCAATGCAAACCGAATCGGGAGAAGAGGTTTCTTCGCGCGAAATAAAAAGTATTCTAGCAGAGGTAATCGGCAGCGAAAACAAAAAAAGACCTTTAACTGACGAAAAGCTTGCAAAAATACTTAATGAAAAAGGGTATAACATTGCAAGGCGAACCATAGCAAAATATCGTGAGCAACTTGATATTCCCGTAGCACGCCTGCGAAAGCAAATATAGTTTTGGTTTATGTTGGCATTGTTTAAAGAATGGTTAATTTGTTCTAATATTAGTAGTCAGGGTGCGAAATCATATTTTATTAAAACCTAAAAGAAAACATGAATTTGACTTTAAGCCGTAATGAAAAATATATCTAAAATCGTTTCGTGGCTTCTTCATCCGATATTTTTACCAATACTTTTTGCCATATTGCTGTTTCAAGGCAATTATTATCAAAACAACTTTTTTAATGCCGGTGCAATTAATGCCATAATTCTTATTGTTGTTATTTTCACCTTAGCAATTCCGTCATTAATTTTTGTTTTATCAAGCTATTTTGGCATTACCGGATCGTTTGAAATGGAATCAAGACAAGAACGTTTTTTTGCAATTACCGTAATAGGCATCTCTGTGTGGTTTTGCTGGCATCTGTTGTCAAACTATAATTTGCCGAGATATTATACCGATTATTTGTTGATTTTATTTGTTTCGGCAGCCTTTGCAATTGTTGTTTCTTTTTTCAAAAAAATCAGCCTGCACGTTTTTGGCTGGAGCACAGTGTTTTTTATTCTTGTTTGGTATATAGTTAAATGGCATAGCTTTAGTGTTTTAATTCCTGCGCTAACGCTTTCTCTATGTGGTCTTGTGGCCTGGTCGAGGCTGGAGCTCGAAAAACATTCGGCTAATGAGATTTATTCCGGGTTTGCTTTCGGGTTTTTACCTGCCGCGATAATGATGTTTTTATAATTTTTTCATTATTGCCTGATAAAAAATATTTCAATTTTCTGGAGATCGTGTATCTACGCCACATACAAAAGAAATACGACAATGCTCACCTTGCTTCCGCCTTAGAAAAAATTAAGCCCCGACGCAATGATGCTCTAAAACTAAATTTACCCAAACACTCTCCTCTTGGGGACGTCGCATAGAATTTTGCGGAAAAAAGAAAACGGACAGGCAGCGCCGGGAGCCGAAGGCGAAATGACGGAAATCTGTCTGAGCTGAATAATTTAATCATTTATTCCCTGCAGCGAGTTATTTCCGTCTGTGGC
>CAZJYL010000097.1:0-8629 GCA_964550265.1 uncultured Bacteroidaceae bacterium | reverse complement strand
TAATTCAATCCATGGCTTAACAAGCAAATTGTCGCCAATAGCAATTTCTACAGTCGGGATGTTGTTTAAATGTAACCCCAAATCCACAAGCGACGGGTCCAAAACAATATCCCTATGGTTTGATATAAATAAAGAAGGCTTGTCCGATTCAATATTTTCGGTACCGCTGAAATTGAGTTCGCTTATTGAGGAGTCTATTATTCCCTGTAAAATTGGTTTTATAAATACAACTTGAAATTCATCAATGGTGTTGATATCATTAAGTTTGTTAATAAAATATGAATATTTGTCCTGATAAAAAAACTTAAGAACCGAAACAAACTCTTCTTCTTTTATTAGTTGTTCGAAAGCATATTTGACTTCGTCATTTCTAAAAGGACGGATATCGTTAAATTTTTCCATAGTACTTCAAAATGCAAAAATAGGCAAAAAGAATAAAAGCAATTTTAAGCTTAAAATAATTTGAATTTTAAATATTAAAAAACTGTATTTTTGTTTAAAATAAATTAGCATGCAAAAAGCCTTTTACGCATTTTTATTTTTTATTAGCATAATTATTACGAATTCATATTCACAAAGCAATATTAGGTTTTCATTGCCAAAGGATTGTACATCTGACGATTACATGAAGGGCAGGGTTATAGTGAAATTTAAATCGGATATTATAGACAGAGAAAAAAACACTGAATTTTTATTGCTTTTATCAGAACTTAAGGCCGATAGTTTTTTTCAAAAATTTCCATTTAGCCCTATACCGGAAAAACCTGAAAACGAATATGGTTTGCCATTAGTTGATATATCAGGGATTTATGAAATATGCTTTAAACCTGAAACCTCAATTGAATATTTAATAAACAGAATAATCGGTTCGGGATTATTTGAATATGCATATCCGCATTACATTGAAAAATTGCTTTATGTCCCTTCTGATCCAAATGTAGTTAATCAGTATTATTTGGCAAAAATCAAGGCCTATCAGGCGTGGGATATTTGTAAAAGCGATACCAACAGAGTAATTGCCATAACAGATACGGGCATAGAATTTAATCACCCTGATTTAGCAGGAGCGGTAAAATATAATTATGACGACCCCATAGACGGAATAGATAATGACAATGATGGATATATTGACAATTTCAGAGGTTGGGATTTGGGATCTTGGGATAATAATCCTCAATATGGACCAATTGGTCATGGAATTCATGTATCTGGAATTGCAGGGGCTGTAACTGATAACAATTTTGGAATGGCCGGGGTAGGATTTAAAAGCAAAATATTGCCTATTAAAGTTGATAATCAATATGGTAATCTTGTAGCAACTTTCGAAAGTATTATTTATGCTGCCGACCACGGTGCCAATGTAATAAATTGCTCATGGGGCAGTACTTATTCCGAATCATTATATGGACAAGACATTGTGAATTATGCAACTTATAATCGTAATGCATTAGTGGTGGCAGCCTGCGGAAATGCAAATAACTCCAGTTTTTATTATCCGGCCTCATATGATAATGTTTTGAGTGTGGCAGGTACCGATATAAACGATTATAAATATTCAAATAGCAGCTATGGGTATAAAGTTGACATAAGTGCACCAGGCACAGCCATTTATTCTACATGGTCAGGTGCATCGTTTATTTCATCAAGCGGCACATCCATGGCATCTCCTGTTGTTGCAGGTGCCGCCGCGCTTGTTTCGTCATGGTATCCGCAATACAGTATGATTCAAATTGCTGAAATTTTACGTAATTCAGCTGATATAATTGATACTATTTCGGCAAACGCCAATTATAATAAAAAATTAGGCAAGGGGAGATTAAACATGTATAAAGCTTTGACTGAGCCCACTAAGCCGGCTGTCAGACTTGTTAAGTGGTCAGTTACCGACAGCTTGGATATGGTTTTTAATCAGGGAGACACATTGTATATTAATGCAAAAGTTGTAAATTTTCTTGATACATCTTCATCTATGCTGTATGCAAAGTTGGAATGTTTAATACCTGAGGTTCAGTTAATTGACTCCATGTGGAATATCGGTGTGTTAAATACTATGCAATCAGCTGATAATTATAGTAATGCGTTTAAAGTTAAACTATTGAATGTTAAGCCTAGTACAAACGTCCCTTTTTTAATACATTTCTATGATAGTTCCTGGAGTTCTTATGATTACATGAACGTTAATGTTAATAAAGATTATAACACTTTAGACACAAATAAACTTAGTGTAACAGTAACAAGTCATGGAAATTATGCATTTAATAATTTATCAAACTTAAGTCAAGGAGATGGATTTAGATATAGTTATGGCCCAAATATGGTATCAGGGTTTGGTTTAATGTGTGGTACTGATGCATTTCATGTTTCAGATAATCTATATAGTATTGTTAATCCTGTTGACAGTGATTTTGTTGCAAAAAATTTTGTTTATTATCTTAACCCTTCACCATTTGGAGACCAATGCTTATTTTCGCAATATAGTGACAAGGGCGCAAAACCTTTAGCACAAATGCATATAAATATTAAACAATGGACATATGCATGGGATACTCCTGAAGATGATAGTTATTTTATTGTTAAATATAAAATCACGAATGATTCAAATATTTCGTTAAACAATTTTCATATTGGACTTTTTGCTGACTGGGATATTGTTAATTATGCCGAGAATAGATGTTGGTTCGATCAAAATTCCGATGCCATACTTGCTACTCATATAGATTCATCTTTATTTACGGCCATGGCTTTGCTTTCTCAATATCCAAGTTTTCATTACGCGCTCGACATGGATGGGTTTAATGGCAGTATTACTGTTGATGACGGGTTTTCCAAGGCCGAAAAATTTATTATATTAAGTAATAACAGAATGTTTGCTGGATCTGATTTCAGAGGAAATGATATTGCTGCTTGCATAAGTTCAGGGCCTCATAGTATTGCGCCAAATGACACACTGGAGATTGATTTTGTAATAGCTGCAGGTTTTAATAAAGAAGAAATCAAAAATACACTTAATCGGGCCAGAGAAAAATACTCGGGTTCAAACTCAGGATTGAATAATGATGAAAATGAAAAAATATTGTTATTCCCAAATCCGGCTAACGAAAAGCTATATTATCAAACAAATAATGATGAAGATGTTTTTGAAATAATTATAAGCGACATGTCGGGCAAATTATGCTATAAGATCAGACAGGGTGATAATCAGGGTTTTGTAGATATTTCGTTTTTGCCTCAGGGGCATTATTCTATTACTTTTTTAGGTAAAAAGCATTGCCGGACAATGAAATTTGCTGTAATAAGATGACAAATATTCAAAAAGAAATTCGCAAAAACTGGAATATACTAATTCCTTATTATTTTAATGCATTAAGTGATTTTGCCTTACAGGAAGGAATAGCACTAAGTAAGGCTTTTGGTGCGGGTATTGTATTATTTCACTGTAATCCTGATGAATCAGTAAAAACACGTTTAGCCGAAAAAGCCGGGCATATTATTGCCATGCATGGTATTAAAACGGAGTGTTTTATCCCAAGTGGTAATCAGGCAGAATTGATGTTTGCCCTTGCTCATAAAACCGAATCTATTCTTATAGTTATTGGTCATGACAATAGGCAATCTTCAATAAACCTATCTCTGAAAAAAACGTTGCGTATGATGCGTCAATCGAGAACGCCATTTTTAATGGTGACTGAAGGTCTTCATAACAAATCATTTCGGGATATTGTTTATTGTATGGGATATAATAAAACGGAAAAAGAAAAAATATTATGGGCATCTTATTTTGGTCGTATATGCAATAGTAAAATTCATATAGTTAAACCAAAAGCTTCGGATCAGTTTTTCAAAACCGGAATACGTTCAAATCTGCAGGCAATGGACAAACTGTATAATACAGTAGATGTTGATTTCAAAATGGTCTTGGCAGAAGAAAATATTCATCATGCCACAAATGCGGCGTTGAAGTATAGCAACAGCATTCAGGCAGGAGCTTTTATAATATTAACAACATTAAGGCCCGATATTTTTGATTTTTTTGGAGGCTCAGATGATTTAATTGCAATAAAAAATAAATTTTCGATACCTGTATTATGCATTAATCCCCGTGATGATTTATATGTTTTATGCAATTAATCAAAATAGCCGTTAACTGAGTTAATTTCAACCACAACTGATTTTTAATTAAAATACTTATTTTTTTAATCAGTATTTCTTTTTTTACATTGAAAAAGTTTTAATTTTGCAGCCTAACAAAAAAAGAAAGTTTTATGAAACTGAAACTTATTATTCAGATACTTTTAGGTGTAGCTGTGCTTGCATTGATTTATTTTATTTATACAGGAATAATGGCGCCTGTTAAATTCAATAATGAGATGAACTCGCGAAAACAAATTGTGATACAAAAAATGAAAGATATTAGAACCATTCAATCCATGTATTTGTCGATGAATGGCAGATATTGTTCAACATTTGACAGCCTTATAACTTTTGTTAAAGAAGGCAAAATGCCTATAGTAAAACTTACAGCACGTCCTGGTGACTCAACTTTTACTGACCCAATTCGTGATACAGTTGGATTTGTAAGTATTAGCGATTCTTTATTCAGCAAAAGAACTGATTTTAATCTTGAAACTATTGCCCGTATTCCATTTTCAAATTCCGATAACTCTGAGTATCAAAATTTTGAGATGAAAGTGGCGGTTATCAACAGAGGCAATGTCCCGGTTAATGTAATTGAAGTTTTTGCAGCCAATAAATTTTACTTGAGAGGTTTAGATTTAAATAAATTCAATGTAGATCCCGAAGACGGCCTTCGTTTTGGATCGATGACGGAACCTACAACTGACGGGAACTGGGAATAATGAATATATGTTCGGAATACTGCTTTTTGCCTGACGGCGCTGTATTACCTGATGAATCAATAAAAGTCCTCGGAATTCATGCCGAAGGCTTTTATTTTTTAATTCATAAGGATAATGAAGTCTTATATGCCGGTTTGGGTAGTTTTCGAAATGGTATTTCTGAAGAGGCAATAAAAGGTATTTTGAATATTAAACCGTCATGGAAAATATCAGGGTTTGACCGGATTGTAATTCAGCCACTTTCGTTTGCCGCTGTCCCAAATGAGATTTTGCTTGATATAAGCGAAAAGGAATTATTCCAAATGGTTGATGTATTGCCCGATACTTGCCGGATAATTAAAACAAAACTCGATAAATCCGATTCCGGTTTATTGTCTGCATATTATATAGAGGATTTAAATATATTAAGCCAGTTTGTTTTGCATAATAATGAAATTGAGGACGTTGTAGGAACTTGGTTTAATAAATTAAAATCAAACGGCAAAGAGAATATTGCTCATTTGCTTGTTTTTCCTTCATCTTTTGTAATTGCTGTTTTCTCTAAAGAGAAGCTCCATCTGATTAATTCCTTTTCTTATTCTGACAAGAACAGCTTTTTATATTATTTATTAGGA
This sequence comes from uncultured Bacteroidaceae bacterium, assembly GCA_964550265.1. GTDB lineage: Bacteria > Bacteroidota > Bacteroidia > Bacteroidales > DTU049 > GWF2-43-63. The sequence goes on along the minus strand of CAZJYL010000097.1, from coordinate 3,159 downwards.
GCCGTAAAATCTTGTAATATAAATCCGGAAAATACGGATTTAATGGTTTGTGGCGAGATAAGTAAATCTTCGATTTTGACAAATGCCGTGGCACCATATTTTTCCGGCATTGATTTTAATTCCATAGAAAATAAATCCAATGAAGAAAGCACTGTTAAAATAACTTCATTATTATATCCTCTTTTTTAATCTAATGCGTATAATTTCAGGAATATTTAAAGGAAGAACTTTTTCTCCTCCAGAGCGAAGTAGCGTAAGACCAACTACCGATATGGCAAAGGAGGGTTTGTTTAATATATTACAGCATAGATCTGTTCTTGAAGGGATTACTGTAATAGACCTCTTTGCCGGCACCGGCTCAATTTCATATGAATTTGTCTCAAGAGGAGCCGAAATTGCTTTTAGTGTGGAAAAAGACGAGGTTATGATTGATTTTATAAAGTCGGTTTCAATTAAACTAAATATTAAAAACATTAAACCGGTCAGAAATGACGTATATAAGTTTTTAACGCTTACAAGCATTAAAGCAGATATCATTTTTGCTGATCCTCCCTATAATGCAATAGGTATTGCCGATATACCTGATATTGTGTTTGATAAAAACTTATTAAATGAAGATGGCTTATTAATTATTGAACACGATAGTCATATTAATTTTTCTTCAAACCCTCATTTTTTCGAAGAAAGAAAGTACGGCAAAGTGCATTTTTCATTTTTTAAATAGAAGTGAAAATTTTAAGCATAACAATGTTTAAGTTAATTTTTATTTAAATAATTTTAAATCATTGCTAATCTGTCACTTGAGTATTTGTTGTAAATTAAATTTAAAAATTCCCACATAGTTGTTAAAACTCCGCAATTTATAATTAAATGTATATTCGTAAATTAAGTCACCATATTATTTGACAGAAATCAATTAAAAAATGCTTTTTATTTAGAATGAATATAAATTACAAAATACAGGTAAAAAAAAGATGTAATCATTAGTTAAGTTTTCTTTTGTTTGCTACTTTTGGTAGATTTTTGTATAGAAGTCCTAATTAAAAACATATGAAAGAAAAAATCATCAGTATTATTAAGTCGTTCGATAACGATGCAGGCCGATTGATGGACATCCTTTCTGAAGTGCAGGCTGAATTTGGCTGTGTTTCATGTGAGGCGGTTTCTGTTATTGCCGAACAACTTCGGATTTCAGAAGTTGATGTAAAGCAGACACGTTCATTTTATCACTTTTTTACTTCAGAACCAACTGGTAAGTACGCCATTTATTTAAACAATGCTGTAGTTGCCTGTATGATGGGTATGGAAGAGATAGTGGACGAGTTTGAAAAACAACTTGGCATTAAAATGGGTCAGCGTACAGCCGACAACATGGCCAGCTTGCATTATACTGCTTGTATAGGCATGAGTGATCAAGAACCGGCTGCTATTATTAATGATGTCGTGTTTACATCGTTAACGCGTGACAAGGTAAAGGCTATTGTATCTGATATGAAAGCCGGGAAACCTGTAAAAGACATGGTAAAAGAGACCGGAGACGGGAACAACTCAAACCCATTGATTCATGCCATGGTTAAGAACAATATCAAAAAAGCCGGACCTGTTATTTTCGATGAATATGAATTAGGTTCAGGATTAACAAAGGCATTATCTCTCAATTCCTCATCAGTTATTAGCGAAGTACAGGAGTCCGGACTCAGAGGCCGCGGCGGTGCAGGATTCCCAACAGGGATGAAATGGATGTTTTGCGCAAGAGAGAATGGGGATAAATATGTCCTTTGTAATGCTGATGAAGGTGAGCCGGGTACTTTTAAAGACCGTGTTCTTTTAACAGAAAAAGCAGCCATGATCTTTGAAGGAATGGCTATAGGCGGCTTTGCAATAGGTGCAAAAGAAGGTATTTTATATTTACGTCGTGAATATAAATACTTACAAGCATATCTGGAAGACACCTTGAATAAAATGCGTGAAAAAAATCTTTTGGGCAAAAATATATTAGGAAAGGGATTTGATTTTGATATCAGAATTCAAATAGGTGCCGGAGCTTATGTTTGCGGTGAAGAATCTGCTTTAATTGAATCCGCTGAGGGTAAACGTGGTGAGCCCCGCAACAGACCTCCTTTCCCAGCTCAGAAAGGGTATAAAAATAAACCGTCTATTGTAAATAATGTTGAAACTTTTTGTGCGGTATCAAAAATTTTAGCTAAAGGCGGTGCTTGGCACAAAGGTTTAGGTACAGAAGAGTCTGCAGGGGTTAAAGTTTTAAGTATTTCCGGAGATTGCAAAAATCAGGGATTATACGAAATAGAGTGGGGTATGACTATTCAAGAAATGCTTGATATGGTTGGCGCAACTGACGTTCAGGCTGTTCAGGTTGCCGGACCTTCGGGTGTATGCCTCAATCCCGAGCAATTTAATCGCAAAATAGCTCTTGAGGATTTAGCAACGGGAGGAGCAATGATTGTAATTGGCAAAAACCGTGATATGTTGAAAGAGGTTGTTTTAAATTTCATGGAATTTTTTGCTGATGAGTCGTGTGGTTCATGCGTAACAGATCGTTCATTCATGATGATTTTAAGAAATTGCATTATAAAAGTTTGTGCGCTTATGTTACCTTAATTAATACCCAAAAAATCAATTTGTTCCTTGTAAATTCATTTTTGCGTTATATATAGCTTAAGACCATGGATTTTCTTGCCCGGCCTGCTCCAGCATCATGTCTTTAACTTTCATGAGCCTGGTTTGATTTCCTCTTTCATTTTCGTCAAGCTTCATTTGAATATACTTGATTGTTTCTTCAAGCTGAGGAATCATTATATATTCAAGTGCATTAACTCTTCTTCTGGTTTTTTCGATTTCAGCTGCAAGAAGTTGAACTTCTTTTTCAACAGCTGCCAATTTTAACAGCTCAGGGAAAATATTTGACAAATTTTCGATTGCATTGTCAAGTTCAGCTGAAGTATTGGCAAAACCGTAAGGGTAAATATTTGCAGTGTCATCAGTTGTAGTTTTAAAATTAAACACCGGAACATCTACACTCATTACATTCTTTCTGCCTACCTCTATGGTTACTCCCTGTTTAGGATACATAAGGGCTTCTTCCAAAACCTCCGAGGACATTACAGCACTGGCAATAACAAAATTTGAATAAACATTGCC
>CAZJYL010000096.1:0-8773 GCA_964550265.1 uncultured Bacteroidaceae bacterium | reverse complement strand
TTATATTGCTGCCCACATCATTCATTGGGCATTACAACGAACGTCCCGACAGGCAAGATACCGGTTTATATGTTTTTAATTTGAGTGATAACACCTGCGTTGAAGTATCGCCACAATATTTTTGTAATTTTATAAAAACCAGTAAATTTTCTTTTATTAATCCAATTAAATTAATCAATGATTGAGCTAAATATTTTTCTTAAGCATTTAAACAATATTTGCCCCGATTTTAAAAATAAAAAATTTCTCCTGGCAATTAGTGGCGGTATCGACAGTATGGTTATGTTTCACCTTTTTCACTGCGCCAAACTTAATATTGCCATTGCTCATGTTAATTTTCAATTACGCGATGCAGAAAGCGAGCGCGACATGAATTTTGTTTTTGAAACGGCACATAATGCAGGATATACATTTTTTGACAAGCGGGTTGATACAAAATCGTTTTCGGCAAAAAACAAGTTAAATATACAGGATGCTGCGCGTAAACTAAGATATGACTTTTTTAAAGAAATTGCCTGCAACAACAATTTCGATTTTATCTGCACTGCTCATAACCGCGATGATGTAATCGAAACCCTTTTAATGGGATTAAACAAGCGTGGCAGTCTGTCAACTCTTGCAGGAATTCGAGAAATAGAGAATAAATTGATGCGCCCCATGCTTAATTATTCCCGCGATGAAATTGAAGATTATGCAGCTGCCAATTATGTACTGCACGTAGAAGACAGCTCAAACATAAGCGATAAATATCTCAGAAACAAAATCAGGCATCATTTAATTCCGATTTTAGAAGAATTAATGCCGGGTTTTAGCAAAAGAGCTGCAGATTCGGTATCTTTTTTACGCGAACATCATCGCTTTTTTTCCATTGCTGCAAAAAAAGAACTAAATAAAATCGGGGATCCTGAAAAGGAAGGTTTAGATTTGTTTAAATTAAAGGAAAATCCTTCGGCAGAACTCTTATTGATGGACTTTTTATTAAACAATGGTTTTTTCCCGGCAATGGCATCAGAAATTTTAAACTTTGAAAATCATTCTGAACCACGTAAATTTTTGGCGCCGGCGAAAACATTATTTGTGCACAGAGGCAAAATTATTTTAAAAAACAACGATAATAAACAAGAACCCCAAACATGGTACATTGATGAAGATCTTGACACCACGCACCTTCCAATGAAAATTGAGTGCGCATGGGCTACATTACATTCTAAAGAAGAAGTCATAACAGATGATAAAACTGTTTTTGTTTGCGCTGATGAAATAATGTTTCCGCTTTTTATCAGAAAGTGGCAGGCCGGTGAAAGATTTATGCCTTTAGGAATGAGTAATCTAAAAAAAATAGGTGATTATTTTACAGATATTAAAGCAACTATAGCAGAAAGAGACAATGCCTATATTATGTATAGCGGCATTCGACCGGTATGGTTGATGGGATACCGCTTGGATGAGCGATTTCGTATAAAAAAGTTCCCATCTCGTGTACTTATGTTGAAATTACTTTGATATTTTTTTTACTTTTGCCAAGTATATATCTAAAATTCTATATATGTTGTTTCGCAAAACAATTTTTCTGTTATCATTATTGCCTCTTTTTATAGGAGTTAATGCGCAAATTATAAAACCGGTAAAATGGACGACCCGTGTGGACAAGGTTTCAGATACCGAAGCCAATGTTGTATTGACCGCAACCATAGATAAAGGGTGGCATCTTTACTCTCAATACAATCCTGCCGGTGGCTCTCTGCCATTAGTTTTTACAATAACACCTTCAAAATCGTATGCTCTTGTAGGAAAAGTTCTGGAACAACCAAAACCAACAGAACATTACGAAGAGGTTTTTAAAGTAACCGAAAAATTTTGGGTTGATAAAGCATATTTCACCCAAAGAATAAAAGTTCTTTCTGATAAATCATTCGATTTCGAGATTAGCCTCAGCGGTCAGGCTTGTCAAGATGATGGCTATTGCGTCCAAATAGAAGACGATTTAATTATAAAAATTGATGGCAGCCAATACAATAAAGAAAATGCAATTGATACAAGTTCCATTGCTATTGCTGATTCCAATAAAATAAAGTCTGATACCACTAAATCCGAAACAGCTATAATTTCATCGGACGAAAACGATGTTAATAATACCGGCAAATCAATCTGGAGCGTTATCATCGAAGCTATTCTTTGGGGCTTTGTGGCATTGCTCACTCCTTGCGTATTCCCTATGATTCCGATGACCGTTTCTTTCTTTTTGAAAGGCAGCGAAAACAAGGCAAAAAGCCGCTTCAATGCTTCAGTGTTCGGAATCAGCATTGTAGTATTATATACTATTCCCATAGCTATATTGATTGGTATATCATATTTCATAGGAGGACAAGCCATAACAGCCGATGCTTTTAACTGGCTGGCTACCCACTGGATTCCCAATATTTTGTTTTTCCTTATTTTCATGATTTTTGCTGCATCGTTTTTTGGTGCATTTGAAATAGTGATACCATCCTGGGCAACTTCAAAAGCGGATTCAAAAGCTGAAAGCGGCGGAATATTAGGCTCTTTCTTTATGGCTTTAACCTTGGTTCTGGTTTCATTCAGCTGTACCGGTCCTATTGTTGGAACCATTATAGTTAAATCTACACAAGGCGAAATATGGGAGCCAATTATAACCATGCTTGCTTTCTCCATTTCTTTTGCTTTGCCTTTTACCCTTTTTGCATTCTTCCCTTCATGGTTAAACAATTTGCCCAAATCCGGCGGATGGCTGAACTCTGTAAAAGTTGTTTTGGGTTTTATTGAAGTTGCACTTGGTTTTAAATTCCTTAGCGTAGCCGATCAGGTTTATCATTGGGGCATTCTTGACCGTGAAACCTATCTTGCAATATGGATTGTTTCTTTCACACTTCTTGGGTTTTATTTATTGGGTAAACTTAAATTTAAACATGACAGCGATGTTAAATACATTAGTGTGGGAAGACTAGGCCTTTCAATTGCCGTATTTGCATTTGTGGTTTACATGATTCCGGGAATGTGGGGCGCACCCCTTAAAATGTTATCGGGCTATTTACCTCCGCAACAAACCCTGGATTTTGATATGCAGCGCATTGTCAGGGAGTCTGCAATGCTTAATGGCAGTGGCGGAAGCAGTGAACCATCAAAACTTTGCGAAAAGCCTAAATTTGAAGACATTTTACCACCACTACCCCATGGTCTTGAGGGTTACCACGATTTTGACCAGGCACTAAGGTGTGCCAAAGAGCAAAACAAACCTTTGTTTGTCGATTTTACCGGCCATGGATGTGTAAACTGCAGAGAGATGGAAGCTAACGTCTGGAGCGCTCCTGAAGTACTTAAGAGACTTAAAAACGACTTCATAATAGTTGCGCTATATGTCGATGACAAAACAGAATTACCGGAATCGGAATGGATTACATCTACATACGACGGGAAAGTGAAAAAAACCATCGGTCGCAAATTCGCCGATTTGCAGGTTACACGCTATGAGCAAAACGCACAACCTTATTATTGCTTATTAGATACAAACGGGAAAGACCTTGTTAAACCAAGGGCTTATAATCTGGATGTAAATGCCTTTGTAGAGTTTCTAGACAATGGTATTAAGGAATTCAAAACACGGCAGGGAAAATAAACTTCAATAAGGATTGTAAACAATCTAAAAAGAAATAATTGTAAAATTTAAAACTTATTTTTTTCAATAAGTTTTTCAATCCATTTTTCGGGAGCTTTATAATTTGAATCCTTCATTTTTCTAAATAAATTTTCAGGACAAATATCCGAAACCACTACTTTTAAATGGTCTTCTCTTACAAATTTCTCCTGCACTGCTTTTTGAAGCATTTCAAGCAACGGATTATAATAATATTTTGTATTTAAAATTCCAATTGGCTTATTGTGTAACCCCAATTGAACAGCAGTTGCAATTTCGAACAGTTCATCCAAAGTGCCAAGCCCGCCGGGCAAAGCTATGCAGGCATCAGCTTTCTCAAAAATTATATTTTTGCGGGCTGCCATTGAATCTGTTACTATTAGTTCTGAAAGCCCATTATGAACAACATTTTCGCTTAAAAAAAATGAAGGGACAACACCTATTATATGCATTTTTAATCTTAAAGCTTCATTGGCTATAACGCCCATCAGACCTGTGCAACCGGCGCCGGTAATTATCGACACGTTGTTGTCATGTAATACCTTAACCATCTTTTTTGCATCCTGTTCATATATTTCATCGGCTCCCACCGACGAACCGCAAAAAATTGCAACCGATTTAATATCTACATCCTTGTCCATGCAACAAATATACACAATGCATAAAACATTTAAACAAAATTATTGCCGCAATATTATTTGGCAGGTGAAGCAATACCTGCAATGCTGATTTTAACGCCTTCTATCGAAGATAAATGTTTTGCACAAGCAATAATAGTTGCACCGGTTGTTATTACATCATCAACTAATAGTAAATGTTTTCCTTTAATTTTTTCGGGATTTTTTACTGCAAACATGTTTTTAACATTTTCGTAGCGATCCCAGCGATTTTTTCGGGTTTGCGTTTCGGTAAATTCAACACGCACTAAAACGTCTTCAATAATTTCGGTCTTATATCCCAAAACAAATCCATCGGCAATAACTTTGCTTTGATTATAGCCTCTGATTTTAAGTTTTTTTGAATGCAGCGGTATGGGTATAACCGCATCTATATTGCTATACAAATCAGATTGCGACAGCAACTTGCCAAGTTTGCGGCCAAAATAAATTCCTACTTCGGGTTTGCTCTTATACTTAAGTTGATGCATAAAATGCTGTATCAGACCGCCTTTATCATAAAAACACATGGCAGTGGCATTCTCAATTAGAAGTTTGCCATAAAACAATTGAGCCACCGGATTATCATGAAATGTATGAAAATCTGTTATTGCAATTTTTGATAAACATGAAAGGCAAATGGTTTTTTCTCCCTGCACGAGGCTGTTTCCACATCCACAGCACAGATTTGGATAAAATAGATTAATAAAAGAATTAAATATCATTAAATAAATAAATTTCGAGTTGTCATTCAAAAGTAATAAATTTGCACTTGATTTCATAAGTGTAATTTTTATGGAAAACAACAATTCGCAAAACAAAAAAAACAGAACCTACAAAATCATTATAGGTATTCAATTAATTATCATTGCTGTTTTAGCTTTTCTCTTCTTTACCAATAAGTCTAAAGTGGACACCATTGTTCTGGAAAAAGAAAAGTCGGTTCAAATGTCAGCTGAGTTACAAAGTGAATTAGATTCATTAATGGCTGAACATGATAAAATTAAAAAAGAGTATGGTTATTTAAGTGATCAGCTATCAGCAAAAGACAGTACTATTTTGGCTCAGGCAAAAGAAATTGAAGCATTAATAAATTCGCAGGCCGACTATCGCAGAATTAAGAAAAAACTAGATGCTCTAAGACAGATAACACAAGGCTACGTTAACCAAATTGATAGTCTCTATCGTGTGAATCAAACTTTGACTGACGAAAACAAAAGAATAAGAGGTGATTTGGATAATGCCAATAAAAAGGCGGATGATCTTATTAAGCAAAAAGACGATTTATCAAATAAAATAAATGATGCCGCATATTTAAAGGGATATAATATAAGCGCTACAGGATATAATGTTAAGTCTAATTCCAAACAAGTAATAACTGACAGAGCTAAAAAAGTTGAATTAATTCAAGTATGCCTCACAATTGGTGAAAATCCGCTTGTATCTTCGGGGCAAAAAGATGTTTATGTACGCATTGCCCGCCCGGATAATATTATACTGACCCAGGGCAGTTATTCATTTATTTATCAAGGGCAGCGAATTCAATATACCGCAAAAACAGTAATAAATTATAGTCAAAAAGCAGCAAATGTTTGCATTGATTATCCTCGCGACAATATTGAACTTCCGGCAGGAAAATATCATATAGCTGTTTTTGCCGATGACCACGAACTTGGTCAATGTTCACTTACTTTAAGATAATTTGACTTACAAAATAAATTGTACTTAAAAGGTTCAATCTTCGGGTTGAGCCTTTATTATTTTATTCACAGCCTCAACAACCTTATCAGTCTCAAAACCTTTTGAAATTCCAAAGCGAATTAATTTTTCACGAATATTTTGTCTGTTATCATTTTTAATTGATTTTAATTTTTTTTGCAACCAAAAATTCAACAGTTCTTCTCTATCGTTGTTCTGAAACTCCAATAAATATTTATTAATTAAACTATCATTAACCTGTTTTTTACGAAGTTCCATTTTAATCTTTAATGGGCCCCAGCCCTTTTGATTTATTTTACTTCGAACATATATTTCCGTAAATCTCTCTTCATTTACGAAGTTATTATCTACTAAATAAGAAATCAGAGGTTCCCAAAACTCGTGTGGTACTTTTATATTTTCCAGCTTAATTTTAATTTCTGAAATGCAACGTTCTTGAAAAGCGCAAAATTTTTCAAGCTTTTTTCTGTATTGTTCCATCAAAAATCCGGAAGTATTATTTTCCACAATGGTATATTAGAGTGTAATTTCGTCCCCTATAGCATTAAAAACATGATACTCCAACACGTGATAATTGTCGGACGGTTCTATTTTCAATTTTGCGCGAAGTTTTTTTTGCCATTTTCTTGCAATGCTGCTAAAAAAACCTTTTGTTAAATATGCATAGATAAAAGGAGAGGTATATAAGACCAAGAGCTTTTCGTTTTGTTCATTAGCTAAAAACGACAATGTATTTTCTATTTCATCAATAATAAGAGTGTGTGCTTTTATTTGACCCGTGCCACTGCAAATAGGGCATTTTTCAAGAACTTCTATGTTCGTTTCGGGTCTAACTCTTTGTCGTGTTATTTGAACCAAGCCAAACTTACTGGGCGGTAAAATAGTGTGTTTAGCTCTGTCGTGCGACATTTCCTCAACAAGTTTTTCGTAAAGCTTTCGTCTGTTAGCCCCCTGGTGCATATCAATAAAATCAACAACAATAATTCCGCCTAAGTCTCTGAGTCTAAGCTGTCTCGCCACTTCCTCTGCCATTTCGAGGTTTACCGCCAAAGCATTTTGTTCCTGATCTTTGCCGCTATCGGCTTTATAGCCGCTATTTACATCAATTACATGAAAAGCTTCAGTGTGTTCAATAATCAGGTAAGCGCCGGTTTTTAAAGTTACTTTTTTACCAAATAAAGATTTTATCTGTTTTGAAACACCCGTAGTTTCAAAAACTGATGTTTTGCCTTTGTGAAGTTTTACAATATCAACCTGATCAGGAGCTATACTAGATAAGTAATTCCGAATATCTGAATAAAGTCTTTCATCATTTACTATTATGCTATTAAAAGAAGAATTTAGTAAATCCCTCATTATAGTAAAAGAGCGGTCAAGTTCTCCAAGAATTTTTATCGGAGGCTTTGCATTTTTAAGAGACCTAACCATTGTATTCCAACGGTCCAAAAGCTCTTCCAGGTCAGATTTAAGTTCATCGAAATTTCTGTTCTCTGCAACTGTTCTAACTATAATACCAAAATTTTCCGGCTGCAGGCTTGAGGCTATTTTCTTTAACCTAGCTTTTTCGTTTAAGTTTTTTATTTTATGACTTATCGAAATACGCTTGGAAAAAGGAACTAAAACCAGATAACGGCCCGGCATGCTTAACTCGGTTGTTATTCTGGGTCCTTTCGATGAAATTGGTTCCTTTGCTATTTGAACCAAGATATTAATTCCAGAATTAATTACATTGGTAATTTTTCCGGTTTTGTCAATATCCGGCTCAATTGGAAATGTTTCAACAGAAACCTCTTTGCCGGAAATTACATCTTTTTGGTATCGTATTAATGTCTTTACCTGTGGTCCTAAATCAAGATAATGTAAAAACGCATCCTTTTCGTAGCCTACGTCAACAAATGCAGCATTCAATCCGGAGATAATTTTTTTGATTTTCCCCAGATAAAAATCGCCTACACTAAAGTCGTGTAAACTACGTTCAGCATGAAGTTCAACTAACCTCTTATTTTCAATAAGGGCAATTTGCACTTCACCAGAAGCGACATCAATAATTAATTCTTTGTTCATGAATTGAACCACTTAAGCGGTTTAGCCGCAAAAGAAAGTCGAAATGTTATTTTTTCTTTTTATGTCTGTTTTTGCGCAGTCTTTTCTTTCTTTTATGGGTCGCCATTTTGTGGCGTTTTCTTTTCTTTCCACTGGGCATAATGCAATATTTTTAAATTATTTAATACCTTTTTTAACGCTTTCAACAAATGTCTTAGCAGGTTTGAAAGCCGGAATGTTATGAGCTGGAATAATAATTGAAACTTTTCTCGAGATATTCCTTCCGGTTTTTTGTTTACGATGTTTTATAATAAAACTGCCGAAGCCTCTTAAATAAACATTTTCTCCTTTTTGCATTGCGTCTTTCACAACGTCCATAAATGCTTCAACTGCAGTTTGGGCAGTTATTTTTTCAATTCCTGTACGATTTGAGATTTCTGCAACAATGTCAGCCTTTGTCATAATTATATTGTTTAAAATTAACGCCTTAATAGGTGTTTGGGGGTGCAAATATAGAATTTTTTTTGCATATACAAGTTTATTTATTGTAATTCAAAATAAAAATTAAAATTCCATTTTCAAAATTATCATCAATGCGAAATAAATAAACAAAAAGTTAGAGAATAATAGTAATCCGGTAGCTGTTTGACTTAATAACTGTCTAAAATTTCAAAATCAAAATTATTATGGCCATTTTTGTTAA
>CAZJYL010000095.1:0-8845 GCA_964550265.1 uncultured Bacteroidaceae bacterium | reverse complement strand
GTGAAGTATCGCAGCTATATGGTTTCAATGCCTATTGGTCTTAAAGTTGGAGACTTGGAAAGAAGAAATCCCACTTATTTTTATTTTGGTGGTGGTTTTTCTGTGCCCTTTTTGTTTAAAGAAAAAATATTTGACGGAAAGAAGAAAACGCTGGTTTTTAAAGAATGGTTTAGTAGCAGGACAAACTTTTTACAGCCTTCTGTGTTTTTAGGATATACTTTTCCTAACGGGATGAGTTTAAAAGTGCAATATTATCTTGAAAACTTCATGAATAGTGACTTCAAAACCGAAGTTAATAATGTTACAAGCCAGCCTTATAAACATATAATAAAATCAAATTTGATTGCTGTTACATTGGGCGGTAGTTTTACGCATTTAAAGAAGAAGAACTAAATTTATGAAATTCAAAGATTTAATTTTTGGAATTATTTTCATAGGAATTTTTATTCCGTTTTTTATTTTTCCTGAAGCTTTTGAATGGTTTAAAAAAATGACCGTTGAGCATGGATTGCTTATGAGTATTTTCAAATTTGCAATTCTGGCTACTTTAGGTGAATGTTTGGGACTGAGAATTAAAACAGGCAATTATTATTATAAAGGTTTTGGTGTTCTCCCGCGCGCTTTTGTTTGGGGATTTTTAGGAATTTTCATCTTTTTTGCATTTTTTATTTTCAAGGCAGGTGTTTCAGCCATGCTCGAAAATGTATTTGGTGTTGAGGACGCCATAGCTTCACTTAAGGGCGATTTTTCGTCAACTAAGCTAATGACTGCATTTTTTGTGAGCACTTTTCTTAATTTAATATTTGCTCCGGTAATGATGACTTTTCATAAAATCACCGATACGCATATTGAGCGTAATGAAGGGAAATTATTGTGCCTGACCAAATGTATTCCAATGGGTCAGATAATGACCGATATTAATTGGAAAGTACAATGGGGATTTGTTTTCAAAAAAACCATTCCGTTCTTTTGGATACCGGCACATACAATTACATTTATTCTCCCGGGCGAATTTCAGGTTTTATTTGCAGCGCTTTTGGGCGTTGTTTTAGGTGTTATTCTGGCTGTTGCAAGTCAAATGGGTAAGAAATAAACGGTTTTTAACATTTAGCATAAACTTTAAATAATTACACGTTGTTTGTGTAGTTATTTAATTTTAATTGATTCACAAACAACTCTTTTTTTAGCCTTTTTGTTTTATAGAGCATTACAAATTAAATATACGCCATTATCATTTGCCAAACGGCGCAATTTATTAAAATAATAATGCATCATAAAAACAACATTCGGTTATGGCAAATGTTATCTTTTTTTGTTTTGTCTTGCCGCACTCATCCTTTGGGCTTCTTCAAGCCGTTTTTGCCAGTTGGATTTTTTTACCGGTTTTTTCTTGTTGGCTTCGATAAGAGCACGAACTTTATCTTCTTTAACAAAATATCTTATAGCAAATATTTGGGCAAACGTAATTAAGTTTGCAAGTAAGTAGTAATAGCTTAAACCCGAGGCATAGCTGTTGAAAAAGCCTAAAAACATAATGGGCATAAGATACATCATGGTGCGCATACCGGGCATTGTATTGGTGCTTCCCATCATCTTTTCATTAATGCGGGTATATATAAAAGTTGATATCGTCATTAATAATGTGAAAAGACTTACATGGTCTCCATAAAACGGGATATTAAAGCCTAAGTCAAGTATTGAGTCGTATGAAGATAAGTCGCTTGCCCAAAGGAATGATTGCTGGCGCAGCTCTATTGATGCCGGGAAAAACCTGAACATTGCAATAAGAATAGGGAATTGCAGCAGCATTGGAAGACAGCCTGAGAGAGGACTAGCGCCGGCCTTTTTGTAAAGTTCCATTGTTGCTTGTTGTTTTTTCATCGCATCTTCTTTTTTCGGATATTTTGCTGCTATAGCATCAACTTCCGGTTTCAGAATTCGCATTTTCGCAGAACTTTTGTATGTTCTTAGTGCAATGGGAAACAATACAATCTTAAGTATTATTGTTAGTATCAAAATTATAATACCATAATTCAAAGCATAGCTTTCAAGCCAATTGAATACCGGAATTACGGCAAAGCGGTTAATCCACGCCAATGGCGCAAAACTCCAGCCAAGCGGTATTTGTCTTTCAAGTTTAAGATTATATTGTCGAAGTGTTTTGTATTTAAGTGGTCCCGAATAAAAGCAAAAGCCAACAGTACTGTCTTTTTCTGCGTTAAATTCAAGATTCATTGTTGCCTGCATTGTTTTCAGATATGAGTTATCTGTTAAATCTCTTGTATAAGATTTAATTTCTGCAGAATTAAATTTATTATCAGCAATAATTGAATTTGCGAAAAACTGTTGTTTAAAAGAAATCCACTTAACTGAGGTTTTAATGTCTTCCTGAGCATCTTTTGTTTCGCTCAGATAATCTGTGTCAAACTCGTTGTCGGCATAATATACGGTACTTACATTTCTCTCGTTTTTAAGACTTTTTTCTTTTGAACCCAAGTCTGCGTTCCAGCTAATTGTCATGAATTGATTGCCCTGACTTAATATGCTTTCCCTGTTTTCAAAGGTGACATTAAATTTAAATAAATATGAATCTTTATAAAATATGTAATTAAAAACCATGGCACCGTTTTCTATTCCTTCATTGTTTACGGATGGGGCCCTAAAGCTTATTATTTGCGAATCGTTTTCAATTTTTACAGTATAATTGTCATCATTAAATCCTTTTGACGGCTTGAAATAAATTGAAGATGTATTTGTAAGTGTTTTTATTGTGTGAAAAGAAAACTCAAAATAGCTGTTGTTTTCATAGAACATTGTAAGAGGCTTTTTATCCCACGTTAAAAAGTCTTTCAGCTCAATTTGCTTTATTGACGCTCCTTTTGAAGCTATTGTGACACGCATTAATGGTGTTTCAATAACATAATTTGTGTCAATTCCTTCCAATGAAGTATAAAAAACACCATTTTTGTCAAAGCTATACTTTGCAACAGAATCGGTTTTATTTATCGAGTCTTTTACTACTCCGGGTATTTCCGAATTATTGGAAATACTATCCGAACTGTTTTGAATACTGTCTTTTGCTTGAGCTAATGCAACTGCATTAAGAGAGTCTTGAGTTATTTTAGCTTTTGCAATGGAGTCTTTTCTGGCCTGTTCTTTCATTCTTTCTTCCTTCGACGGCGCATTCCATATTGAAAAGCCAATCAAAATTGCAAAAATTAAAACAAAGCCAAATATTTGATTATATTTCATAAGTGAGATTATAAATTAAAATGCAAATGTAATTATTATTGCCTAATTGTTGATGTTTTAAGGGCTATTTACCAGAATTGTGTTTAATAGCCGCTTCAACAAAGGCAACAAAAAGCGGATGAGGACTTTCTATAGTGCTTCTATACTCGGGATGAAACTGAACGCCAATAAACCAAGGGTGGTCATTCAGTTCAACTATCTCAACCAATTCTTCGTTCGGGTTAATACCTGTTGCAAGCATACCGGCCATAGAATACATCTCTATATATTTGTTGTTGAACTCATAACGATGTCTGTGCCGTTCATTAATAACTTCGGTTTTAAAAATCTCAGAAGCTTTGCTGCCTTGTTTTATTTTACAAGGATAAAGCCCAAGGCGCATTGTTCCTCCTTTGCCGGACGCTTTTTTTTGTGATTCCATTATGTCAATAACAGGGTGCTGTGTCCTTCGGTCGATTTCCCGGCTATGGGCGTTTTCGAGATTTAATACATTTCTTGCAAATTCTATTACGGCAACCTGCATGCCTAAACAAATTCCCAAGAAAGGAATTTTGTTTTCCCTAGCAAATCTTGTAGCAAGGATTTTGCCTTCAACTCCGCGCTCTCCAAATCCGGGTGCGATTAATATACCCGACACGTCTGACAGTTGCGATACAATGTTGTCTTCGGTTAAAAACTCGCTGTGGACAAGTTTTACATTCACTTTATGCTGGTTGGCTGTTCCGGCATGTACAAATGATTCGAGAATGGATTTGTATGCGTCCTTAAGTTCAACATATTTACCAACCAATGCTATGTTAACTTCATTAATGGGATTTTTTAATCTAAATAAGAAATCTTCCCAGTTAGATAAATCAGAGTCCGGAGAATTGCTAATGTCAAGTTTGCGCAATACAACTGTATCAAGATTTTGCTCGCGCATTTTAATGGGGACTTCGTAAATTGTTTCTACATCAACGCTTTCTACTACAGCATCAGGCTGAACATTGCAAAAAAGTGCAATTTTGTTTCGCAGAGATTCATTAATGTGTTTTTCGGAACGGCAAACAATTATATCGGGTTGTACTCCCAACTCTAATAAGGTTTTTACGGAATGTTGTGTGGGTTTTGTTTTTAGCTCCCCGCTGGCAGCCAGATAAGGAACTAATGTAAGATGAATTACAGCAGCATTATTCCCCAACTCCCATCTAAGTTGTCGTACCGCTTCAATATATGGTAATGATTCAATGTCGCCTACTGTTCCGCCAATTTCCGTAATGATAAAGTCATAATTGCCATGCGATGCCAGTAAGCGCATTCTGTATTTTATTTCGTCTGTAATATGCGGAATAACCTGAACGGTTTCTCCAAGGTAGTCGCCCCTGCGCTCTTTTTCAATAACGCTTTGATAGATGCGGCCGGTTGTAACATTGTTTGCCTGAGAGGTTGTAATGCTTATAAATCGCTCGTAATGACCAAGATCTAAATCGGTTTCGGCACCATCATCTGTTACAAAACATTCACCATGTTCGTATGGATTAAGAGTACCCGGGTCAACATTGATGTAAGGATCAAGTTTTTGAATAGTAACCGAATATCCGCGGGCTTTAAGAAGGCGGGCCAAGGAAGCACTTATTATTCCCTTTCCTAATGAAGAAACAACGCCTCCTGTAACAAAAATATATTTAGAGTTTTTCATGCTTTTATGAAAATATCATAATTTAATTTTCAAAATTACACAAAATAGTTATTTCTTTATTAATTTCGTTTTTCTTATATGAGTTCAATTGATTGTTTAATTTTTAAGAATATGTATTGCACTAAGTTTTCCGATTTTCTTGTAAAACAAAAAAAAGCTTTTCGCGTTGAAAAGAATTTGCTTTTTAGCATGTTTAAAGCAAATATATATGCATATCGCCGATATAATTTGCTTGGACGTGATTATTTGTTTATTCACGAAGGCAACTCTGAATTATTTTCGAGAGATAAATGCTTTGCAATGCATGAGGCTGCTCGTAAATATGTAAATGATCAATATAAAATACCGAAAATATTCAGATTTGTTGTTCCAAATATTGCATCAATATTTTTATCAGACAATGGTTTTTCTGATGCAGCAATTGAGTTGGCACTTCAGCAAACCCGCCCTTGGCAGGGGGGTGAGGTGCATGATATGTTTTTTATTGACACCTCTACAAATGAATGCTTCGGTCCCGATTTTCACAAAGTTAGACTTTATGCCAATTCCTTCACGGTAAAGAAAGTTGACCCGACTAATCGAAGCATTGAACTTGTTGCCGATTTTTTAAAGCAGTAGTATTTATTTTGGGTTTAAGAAGTTGTCAGTTTTTTTTGCATGTGTCATAATAAATATCATGCACGCTGACACTAAGTCATTTTATTTTTTGATTTATACTAACATTTTCTGTCAGGAATGATATTTGCCAATGGCAAACATCTAAAAATCTATATATGAAATCAACTATTAATGGAAAATGGTTAAGCAACATGGCTTTTGAGGCCGATGTTAGCGGACATAAATTATTAATGGATGCTTCGGCCGAAAGTAATGGTAACGATTCCGGTCCAAGACCTAAAGAATTGATGGTGGCTGCTTTGCTTGGCTGTACGGGAATGGATGTTGTAAGTATTTTGAAAAAAATGCGCATTGAATTTGATTCTCTTGATATTAGCATTGAATCTGAAATGACGGAAGAGCACCCGAAACATTATGCTTCAATGCATGTTATTTATAATATTAAAGGTAAGAATTTGCCTCTCGACAAAATTGAAAAGGCTGTTGAAATGTCGCAGGAAAGATATTGCGGTGTTTCAGCTGTTTATAAAAAGGCTATGCCTGTAACTTACGAAATCAGAATTTAAGAATAATCAAAAACTTAAAATATGACACTCGACACAAATTTAACTCATGTAGAAACTGCCTCGGATTGGCAGAAAATCATTTCGGAAAATGAAAATGTTATGATTACCTGTGGCAGAATGGGCCCGATGTGTATTCCTGTTTATGCGGTGATGGAAGAATTGGAAAGTGAATATGCTCATGTGAAATTTGCTGATATGTTGTTTGACTCTCCCGAATCTCATGTTATACGCAATGCACCGGAAACACGCGGGTTTATGGGGCTTCCTTTTGTAATGTATTATAAAAACGGCAAGGTAGTAAAGGCTGTAAGCAGCATTCAAACCGAAGAACAGGTTAAATCCGTTCTCGACGAATATTTTGGTAAACCATAAAAAAACAATTATGGAACAGTCAGGCAAATATGACGTAATAGTTATAGGTGGAGGACCGGCAGGTTTAACTGCCGGCATATATCTTTCCAGGGCAAGATTAAGTACACTTATTTTAAATATCGGCGTAGCCGGTGGGCAAATGATACTTACACACGAAATAGCAAATTACCCAGGCATCGAAAGCATAAGCGGATATAAACTGGCCTCAACAATGAAGCAGCAGGCTTTGTCGTTTGGTGCAACAATAAAAACCATATCGAACCCTCCGCAAATAATTGACAAAGGCGATTATAAAATTGTTCAGGCAGGCGAAAATTCTTTTAGTGCCCATTCTGTTATATTAGCTACAGGTGGCTCCCCGCGAATGCTTGGCGTTAAGGGCGAGCAACAATTCAAAGGGCTTGGAATAAGTTATTGTGCCACCTGCGACGGAGAATTTTTTACCGGAAAAAACATAGTAGTTGTTGGCGGAGGAAATTCTGCTCTTGAGGAGGCCGTATCACTTTCGCGTTTTGCCGAAACAGTTACAATTGTTCATCAGTTTGATCATTTTCAGGCTTTTCCTGCTTATATTGACGAAGCAAAAAATAATCCCAAAATAAAATTCATAATGGAGACCGAGATTCGTGAATTTGCTGGAAGTGATAAACTTGAGAAAGTATTGCTGCATAACAGAAAGAATGACTCGGAAGAATGGTTGAATATTGATGGCGCTTTTATTTTTATCGGATATCAGCCAAACAATATGTTTGTGAAGGACTTAATTACTCTTAATGACAGAGATGAAATTATTGTGAATGAAGATATGGAAACCTCGGTTAAAGGCATTTATGCTGCGGGAGACAATATTGCAAAAAAATACAGGCAGGTTACAACAGCCGTTGGCGAAGCTACCATTGCTGCATTAGCTGCTGCCGCAAGAACATGGGAGTTGAAAAAGAAAAACTAAAATTTAAAAACCATGCCTACTTGGATTATTATTGTCATTATCATTTTTAGTCTTTTGACTTTGTTTGTTGTTTTAAGCTATTTAAAACTAAAAAAAGCAACTAATGATACCGGCAGCTTTAATTTGCTGCATTTATCTGATTCGGACTTTCAGAAAACTATTTCAAAAGGAGTAACCTTGGTTGATTTCTGGGCAGACTGGTGTATGCCCTGTAAGCTGCTGGGACCTACAATAAGTAATCTGGCTGATAATAATGCAGATAAGGCTAAAGTTGCAAAATTAAACATTGAAACATATCAGAAAATTGCCGCAATAAATGGAATAAGCAGTATTCCGACTGTTGTTGTATTCAAAAACGGTAAAGAGGTTGAACGTAGCGTTGGTGTTAAGCCAAAGCATTATTATCAAAGCATGATAGACAAAGCTTTGAATAAGTAAATAATATTTAAAAAGTGTTTTTTAATTATGCGCTCATTTCACCTCGTAGAGGTTTTTTAAGCATTTGTGAAAGTTCTTTCCCCGTATATCCTTGCCCTAAAAGAAACATTGATTTAGCTATGGCTGCTTCGGTTGTGATGTCATTTCCTGAAACCACGCCAAGATTCATCAAGTGCATGCTTGCTGCATACTTGCCCATTTCTACCATACCGCCTTTGCATTGGGTTACATTAAATAAAATCTTTCCTGATGATATAGCATGGTGAATAGTATCTATAAAATTGCTTGTTGTAGGGGCATTGCCCGAACCGAAAGTTTCAAGAATAATTACATCAAGATCTTCTTGCATTAAAATAGCATGAGTGTATGAATCAGGCATTCCCGGAAATAATTTAAGTATTCCAACTCTGGACGACAGGTTTTTGTGTGTTATTAATTTATTGGTATTGGGTTTTGCAATAAATGCGCTGCTGTATTTGATTTTAACTCCTATATCGGCTAATAGCGGATAATTTCCTGAGATAAATGCATTGAAATTTTCAGCATTTATTTTTGATGTTCTGTTGCCTCTGAAAATTCTGTTTTCGAAGCAAATAGATACTTCGGGAATCAATACGCTGTCTTCATCCAATGCTGCAGCTATTTCAATGGCATTAATCAAGTTCTCTCTTCCGTCGCTTCTAACCATTCCCAATGGAAGCTGAGAACCTGTAAGAATAACGGGCTTGTTTAAGTTTTCCAGCATAAAACTTAATACCGATGCCGTATAGGCCATGGTATCCGAGCCGTGCAGAATTATAAATCCGTCATATTTTAAGTAATTTGCCTCAATAATCTCCACTAAATCTTTCCAGAAACTCGGATTCATGTCTGATGAATCAATAACATTTTCCATGCTGATAAAGTCGATATTTACAGGAATGCTTTCAAGAACGGGCAAATATCTATACATGTTGTTAAGTTCAAGAGGGG
>CAZJYL010000094.1:0-8870 GCA_964550265.1 uncultured Bacteroidaceae bacterium | reverse complement strand
AGCTACTGCAGCACGAAAAGATAGATATTGAAATACTCCGGCACCCGGGAAGTCATATTGTTTGTCAAGAAAATCGAACAAATAATACAGCATATTATTATTGGTTTAAAAATTCGTTTAATTGTTCTGCATCATTAAAATGATTGCGCACTCCGTTTATTTCCTGATAAGTTTCATGCCCTTTGCCGGCCACAAGTATTATGTCCCATTTTTTAGCAAGCATGCAGGCAGTTTTGATAGCTTCGCGTCTGTCAGTAATACAAATCACTTTTTTAAGATCCGAAATATCAACCCCGTTTTTAATGTCGTTTATAATTTCTTCGGGATTTTCGGTACGTGGATTATCACTGGTAATTATCACCTTTTGACTATGCATAGCCATTATTTGACCCATTAGCGGACGCTTACTTTTGTCGCGATCTCCACCGGCTCCTGCAACAGTTATTATATCGCCATTGTCTTCGTTAACTTCTTCTATTGTAGATAAAACATTTTTTAATGCGTCGGGAGTATGTGCATAATCTACAATTCCTGTTATACCGGAAGACGATCTTATTACATTGAATCTTCCGTCAACCTCATTTAAAGAGCTTAATAATATAAGAACTTCTTCTTTTTGCAATCCGCACAAAACGGCCGTTCCATAAATTGCTGTCAGGTTATAGGCATTAAACCTCCCCACCAGTTTAAACCACGTTTCGGTTTTATTTATTGATAAACCTAATCCTGTAATTGCATTGTGCAATATTTTTGTTTTAAAGTCTGCAGGGCGATTTATAGCATAGCTATAACATTTAGCTTTGCTGTTTTGTACCATTACCCTGCCATTTGCATCATCGTCATTATATAGTGCAAATGCCGTTTTTGATAAATTGGTAAAAAATAATTGCTTGGCTTTTAAATATTCCGAAAACGTACCATGATAATCCAAATGGTCGTGAGTGAGATTGGTAAATACTCCGCCTTTAAAATTTAGTCCATGAATGCGTCCTTGAACAACGGAATGTGAACTAACTTCCATAAAGCAATATTCACAGTCCGCATCAACCATTTCTTTTAATATTTTATTTAATATTAATGCATCCGGAGTGGTGTGTGTGGCCGGATATATTTTATCAGAAACAATATAACTGATTGTTGAAATTAACCCTGCTTTTATTCCTGCTTTATTAAACAATTCATATAATAAAGTTGCAGTTGTGGTTTTTCCGTTTGTGCCTGTAATTCCTATTAGGTGTAATTTGTTTGACGGATTATCATACCAGTTTGCCGCTGATTGTGCATAGGTGTCGTTACAGTTTTTTGTTATTGCAATTGTTATGTTTTGTGAAACATTCTCCGGCTTGTTTTCGCAAACAATTGCAACTGCACCGGCTTTAACAGCATCTTCTATATATTTGTGGCCGTCAACATTAGTGCCCTTTAACGCATAAAAAACATATCCTTGTTTTATGTTTTTACTTGATGATGAAATACCCGAAACATCTATGGGCTCATCTCCACAGGTAATTATTGCATCTGTATGTTTCAATAGCTCTGTTAATTTCATCTTTTCCCTAGTGTTAGTGAAACTTTCATGCCTTGCTTTATTGGTGTGCCGGGTGCCGGATTTTGCGACACAACCCAGCCCTTTCCGCTTATTGAGACAACGGCGCCTTTAGCTTCCAGATAAGATATTGCATCGGTAACAGCCATTCCGCGCATATTTATTAATCTTGAATTGTCTGCTTTGCTTTTGTATGTAATTAAAGAATCTGCTGATGGCTTTATATATACCAAATCATCATTTTCTGCTTTAATGTTTCGGTTTAATGCAACACCTAGTTGAGAATATATGTCGACAACTTTATTGTATTCCGTATAAATGCTTCCGGGCTCGTTTTTGGCATGAGAGGTTACCGTATCCTGATGCCGCATTTCCAGGCGTGTTGCATATATTTTTTCTGCTATTTCAAGAAAAACAGGGGCTGCCACGCTACCGCCATAATATTGTCCTTTTTTTGGTTTGTTAACAACTACAATACATGAGTATCTGGGATTATCTGCCGGAAAATATCCAACAAATGAGGCAAAATATTCAGCACCGTCATTGCTTTTATAACTGCCTTTGTTGGCAATTTGTGCTGTTGCCGTTTTACCTGCAATAGGGAAAATGGCATTTTTTAAATTACTTGCCGTGCCTCTAAGAACAACGCCTTCAAGTAATTCTTGTGCCTGTTTTATGGTTTTTTTACCGGCAATTGCATTGTTTAAAACAACGGGTTCAAATTTGGTAATAGTTTGTCCTGCATATTGAAGTTCTTTTACAAACATTGGCTTCATCAAAACACCGTCGTTTGCCACAGCGTTATAAATTGCTAAAATTTGTAATGGTGTCATACGTAATTCATATCCAATAGACATCCATGGCAAACTAGTTGTTGACCAGGTTTTATCGTTGCGATTTTTTATATAAGGAATTCCTTCGCCGCTTAATTCAATGCCTAAAGGTTTGTTTATTCCAAGTTTATAAAGTCCGTCAATAAATTTTTGCGGATTTGAACCATACGCCTTAACAATAGAAGAGGATATGCCAATGTTTGAGGATAATTCAAAAGCCTGCCTGATAGTTATTGTACCATATCCGCCTTTATGCGAATCGGTCATTACTTCTTTTTT
This sequence comes from uncultured Bacteroidaceae bacterium, assembly GCA_964550265.1. GTDB lineage: Bacteria > Bacteroidota > Bacteroidia > Bacteroidales > DTU049 > GWF2-43-63. Next base: position 6,212 of record CAZJYL010000094.1, on the reverse strand, counting down.
GCCATATTTGAATGTGCCATTTCCGGTGTTTACTTTATCATCAAGATTTATCTTTCCATCTTCCAATGCAACCAGCATTGACATTAATTTAAAGCTTGAGCCCGGTTCAAATGCTTCTCCAATAGCATAATTGTAGTATTCGTAGTATTTGCCGTCATGCATTCTCATCAAGTTTGCCATGGCTTTAATTTCTCCCGTTTTAACTTCCATCAATATTACACAGCCATGATGAGCTTCGTGTTTTTCAAGGTGTGAGTATAACGCTGTTTCAGCCACATCTTGCAAATGAATGTCTATTGTTGTTACAACATCTTTACCATCCTGAGGCAGAATATCGGCATTGTCGGCTACCGGAATCCAGTTTTGGCCTGAAACCCTTTTCATCAGACGTTTACCGTCGTTTCCACGTAATTCTTTCTCGTATGCCCCTTCTATGCCGACATATAAATTTTCACGGATATAACCGATTGTACGTTTTGCAAGTATTCCAAAAGGCATTTCACGGCGGTCGTTTTGAACAACAATTAATCCTCCGCGATATCTGCCTGCATTGAATATAGGAAAAGATGATACTTCTTTCATCTCGAAGTAATCGAGATTACTGGCTATTCTGAAAAAACGATTATTTTTAGCCCTTTCGTTTTTCAGTAATTGCTTGTACTGTTCAGCAGTTTTATCTTTGAAAAATTCACTCAGCTTGGAACTTAGCGCGGCAATACTGTCGTTAAATAATTTTTTGTCAATTGTCTTTGGACTTAAATAAACGAACAAATCAAAACGTGGCACTGAGGTAGCTAATAAACTGCCGTCATCGGCCAGAATGTTTCCTCGCCGGGCATTAATATCAACATATTTTACAGATAAGTTCTGTGCTTTTTTTCTAAAATCTTCTCCATCTATAAACTGAATTTGAACAAGTTTATATATAATGGCAATTGTAAAAATGCCTGATAAAGCATAAATCAGAAATGCTCTGCTGAATATGGATTTGTTTATATTGGTGTCCGGTTTATTCATCCTTTGTTTTATGAACAAAAATTTTTTCTGGTGGGGTATGTGATGGAAATATGTTTTTGTTTTTTAGTTTTTCACTTAGCTTGCTTATGTTGGTTCCCGTCATTAACCGGGTTTTAGACGAAATATATTCGCTTCGCAATTCTATCATGTCAGATTTATATTTTTCTATTTTATATATTGTTTTTTCGCCATAATAAGCATTAGCAACATAAATAAGAAGTAAGAAAAATATATAGGAAATAAAAGGAATTTGGCGGGTTAATCCTTCTTTTTCAAGAAAGCTTCCCGTAAGAATTGAGCTAGGGCTGAATTTACCTTTTTTAGACTCCTTCTCTGTTTTGGTTATTGGCTTTTCTTCTGCCCGAACTTCATTCGATATGTTTTTTTTGTCCTTCATATTTTTTCAGCTACTCTCATTTTAGCACTTCTACTTCTGGGGTTTTTTGCCAATTCTTCTTTTGATGGAGTAATTGCTCCACGTGAAATGTCTTTCCATAAATTGTTTTTATGGCCCATTATATTTTCCTCAAAAGAATTAATGGTATTATGAGATTTAAAAAAACTTTTTACCAGGCGGTCTTCTAAAGAATGATATGCAATTACAACCATTCTGCCGCCCGATTTAAGGCAATTATAACTGTGTTTTAAAAATTCTTCAAGAACCTCAATTTCCTGATTAACTTCTATGCGCAAAGCCTGAAAGACCTGAGCCAAAAGGCTGTTTTCACGGCCCGGTTTGGCAAACTTATTTACTATTTCAGCCAGTTGAAAAGTTGTTTTTATTGGATTTGTATTCCGTGATTTTTCAATGGCAGAAGCAATTTTCCAGGCCTGATCCACTTCGCCGTAATTTTTAAAAACATTACTTAGCTTATCAATGCTGTATTCCGAAATTATTTTTTCGGCATTAATTTTAGCTGAGCCATTCATTCGCATATCCAATGGTGCATCAAAACGAAAGGAAAAGCCACGTTCAGGAGTTTCAATATGATGGCTTGAAATACCAAGGTCTGCAATAATGCCATCTACAGGCAATGCATTGTAATAACGTAAAAAATTATGAATGAATTTAAAATTGGATTGTGTCAGAGTTATTTTTGAGTGTCCTTCAAAACCATTTATGGCATCAATGTCCTGGTCAAAGCCGTATAAATGTCCGGTAGTTAGTTTTTCTGCTATTGATAGGGAATGACCTCCTGCACCAAAAGTTGCATCAACATATCTGCCATCCTTTTTTACATCAAGGAGTTCGATACTTTCTTTCAGCAAAACACTTTCGTGATATATCATATTTCTTCCTGACTACTGGCAGCATTTCCCATAACGCTTTCCGCCAGAGTCGAGAAATCGGCCGAATTGCCGGCTATGAATGCCTCGTATTCGGATTTAGACCAGATCTCAAGTCGGTCTATTGCCGATGCAAGAACAATGTCTTTTGTAATTCCGCTAAACACCATAAGGTCTTTGGGAATCAGCAAGCGACCACCGTCATCAATATTCACTATTCGTGAACCTGACATAAACAATCGGATAAAGTCATTGTTCTTTTTAACAAAGCGGTTAAGCCGTGCAATTGCCTCGGTCTCCTTTGTCCAGGTAGATTGTGGGAAAAGCTCAATGCATTTATAGAACACACTTCTTTTCATGACAAATAATTCGGATGACTCTGATGAAAGTTGCTTTCGAAGAGAAGACGGAAAGACAAATCGCCCTTTCGAATCTGCTTTCAGGTCATATACTCCGATAAACATTGCCATTTTTTAAATTAAGGTGTAAAAGTAACAAATTCTTTCCCACAAAAAAACACTTTTTCCCACTTTGTTGATAACTTTTTACTTGTTTCGATTAAAAAAGTTACATAAATTTTACAAATACCAGATAATCAATGACATATATATGGGGAATTTATGAAATAGGAACTAATGATGTGCATAAGCGATTTTCATTAAAAGATTTTGCAGGAAGTTTATATTTTTGTAATAAAACTTGATATATGGAAGTCAAGAGTAATATTGTTGAAAATGGCTCTTTGGTAATATCTGAAAGAACCATTGATGTGCATCAGCTTATTCGAGATAAAAACCCCAAATTAGCCCGACTTTTACCCCGTTTTATTATACGTTATTTGCGAAAGATATTGCATGAGAAAGAGGTTAACGAAAACTTATATCGTAATCGTGACAAGCATGGACTTGATATGGTAAGTGCTGTTTTATCTGATTTTGGTGCTATAATTAGAGTTAATGGAATTGAAAATTTAGAAGGACAAAATCGGTTTTTGTTAGTTGCCAATCATCCTCTTGGGGGCCTGGATGGACTTGCGCTTATGCAAACCGTCGGAAGAATTAAGCCACCAGTTCGTTTTCCGGTGAATGATTTCTTGCTTTATTTGCCAAATATGCGCGAATTATTTATTCCGATAAATAAAGTTGGAAGTCAATCTTCGGTAGGTGTAAAGGCTCTTGAAGAAGCGTTTAAATCTAACGACAATGTTTTATATTTCCCTGCCGGACTTGCATCACGCAAGATTAAAGGAAAAATTGTTGACCTAGAATGGAAAAAGACCTTTGTTCAAAAAGCCAGACAACATCAAAGGAATGTTATACCTGTGCATGTGAGTGGCCAAAATTCAAAAAGATTTTACAGAATTGCAAACTTAAGAAAACGTTTAGGCATAAAAGTTAATATTGAAATGCTTTATCTGGCTGATGAAATGTATAAGCAAAAGGGACAGACAATTACGATTACTTTTGGCAAGCCAATTTCGTTTGATTTCTTCGATAAAACAAAAAAAGATATTGAATGGGCTCAATATGTTAAACAAATTGTTTATAGTCTGCCGCAAAATGCTTAATTTTACACCTCCGTTTCCTTTTTTATTGAACAAAACATTATGAAACCGCTGATAAACAAAGTTGCTTGTGAAGATATAATCAAAGATCTTACGCCGGAACGTTTTGTTCGATATACTAATTTTGGACAAAACGAAATTTATATTTTTCGCGGTGATGAAGCTCCATCAGCCATGCTGGAAATTGGCCGTTTAAGAGAGTTGTCTTTTCGCGAAGCGGGCGGTGGTACCGGAGAACCTTATGACATAGATGAATTCGACAGAGGCCCTAATGCATATTTTCAGCTTATTGTATGGAATCCGAAGGAAAAAGAAATAGTTGGCGGTTATCGATATATTAAATTAAAAGATGCTATTGCCGATAATAAAGGTAATTATCATTTGGCTACTAGTCATATGTTCAGACTCTCAGAGCAGTTTATGGATAATTACTTTGATAGCACCATTGAACTAGGGCGTTCCTTTGTTCAGCCGCAATATCAGCCTTCGCGCGACGCACGTAAGGGAATTTTTTCTTTGGATAACTTATGGGATGGGCTTGGCGGATTAATAATCCAGAATCCCGAGATGAAGTATTTTTATGGCAAAGTAACAATGTATTTAAATTATGACCAGTTTGCCAGAGATGTTATTTTGTCTTTTTTAATGAAATATTTCCCCGACAGGGATAATCTTGTTTGGGCTTATGTTCCACGACCCATACGTACAACAGATGATGTTATCAAACAGATATTATGCGGTAAAAATTATGAGGAGGATAAGAATTTGCTTATGAGGTTTGTTAGAAGCAGAGGAATGATTTTCCCTCCTTTGGTTAATGCATATATGAATCTAACTAATTCAATGCGTACTTTTGGTGCTTCTTTAAACAATGCTTTTGGCGACGTTGAAGAAATAGGCATTCTGGTTACTATTGCAGATATTTATGAATCTAAAAAGCATCGTCATTTAGCCTCATTTTATAAAGGCTTAGAATAAATTTTTGTTTTATATGATTGCAAAATATGTTTCGGGTTGCACTTCGTGGACTAAATGTCCTGTGGCAAAATTGCCCGAGTATGCATTTACCGGTCGCTCAAATGTAGGTAAATCGTCATTAATAAATGCATTAACAGGAATTGGTAAACTGGCAAAAACCAGTTCTAAGCCGGGAAAAACACAGATAATAAATCATTTTATAATTGATAACAGCTGGTATCTGGCCGATTTACCCGGATACGGGTATGCTAAAACATCAAAAACAACACGCGAAAAGTGGGTGCCTATGATGCGGGAATACTTGCTTTTCCGCAAGAATCTGATGACAACATTTGTTTTGATAGATTCCAGGTTACAAGCTCAAAAAATCGATATAGAATTTATTAATTGGTTAGGAGAAAATTCCATTCCTCTTGCTCTTGTTTTTACAAAGGCCGATAAGTGTTCAAGGAATGAGTTGAAGCGCAATGTGGATGCAGTGATAAGAGAAATTTCTGAGAGTTGGGAAGAATTGCCGGCTCATTTTATTACATCTTCTGAGACTGGTTCAGGAATACAAGAATTGCATGATTTTATTATAAAAGTAAATAATTTGTGGCCTATATCTGATTAGAATTTTTAAATACGGAGTCAAGCGAGTGCCTTTTCATTCTTACTAAGCCAAAATACCACAAAAAAGCCACAAATGGGAAAAACAATATTATTGCCCAGGTTTTATCTAAAAATAATAAAAAATCATATATGCCATGTAGCATAAATGGCATAAAGAAGGCCATAAAAATATTCCATGATTTATTTTCAGGTAAAAATTTTGCCAATCCGAATCTGTATCCCATAACAACACCAAATAGCATGTGCCCGGGCACAGCAGTAATTGCACGAAGCAAACCAACGTTGACAGATTGGGTACCAAAAACATACATTAAATTTTCCACAAGTGCAAACCCCAGCGAAACAATACCGGCATATACTATGCCATCAAAACGCTCATTAAAATGTTTTGAAGAAAAGAAAAATATAAAAACAGCCAGCCATTTGAATATTTCTTCGGTAAATCCGGCCATAACAAATGCATTCAGAAAAGCAGATGTGGCCCCGTGGTATTTTTCAATATAAATTGAGATGAATTCTTCAACAAATAAGATTGGTATAACTATAAAAGCTCCGATTAATAAGGCTTTTATCAACATTCCTATAGGTTCTTTTTCGTATTTATCTCTATAGTAAATATAAAATATTAATATAAAAACAGGAGCAATAGCAAGTAAAAGTAAATTCATGTCTGATATTTTATCGCAAATATAATATTATTAAGTAAATCAAAAAAGATTGATTAAACCATCATATATAATTATATGAACAGAGA
>CAZJYL010000093.1:0-8876 GCA_964550265.1 uncultured Bacteroidaceae bacterium | reverse complement strand
AAACAATTATTCTTTTGTTTGCAGTTTCGAAGGCTGCGCTACACGCAAAAACACAAAGCACGAAGTGCGTTGGTTTTGTTTGAAAGCCCACCCCCCTTAGGGTCCGCGGTGTCGGAAGCGGGTAGCGGACGATGCCGCAATCCCATTTGCATAAACAATTATTCTTATGTTCGCAGTTTCGAAGGCAGCGCTATACGCAAAAAACAAAGCACGAAGTGCTATGGTTTTGTTTGAAAGCCACCCCCTTTCGGGTCCGCGGTGTCGGAAGCGACAGCGTACGATGCCGCAATCCCATTTGCAAAAGTTACAAAGCACGAAGTGCTATGGTTTTGTTTGAAAGCCCACCCCCTTTGGGTCCGCAGTGTCGGAAGCAATAGCGAACGATGCCGCAATCCCATTTGCAGTTGTGAAATCAGTCTTGAACCGTAGGTTTCAAATAAAGGATATATACAAAAAAACACATCGCTATTTATACGATGTGTTTTAACATATTTTACTGATTATATGAATTGGCTTAAATAAAAACCCTCAAAATTTTACGGAAGCACCACCACATGTCCAAAATACTCCTTGTCTCTACCTGCCAGCGTTTTAAAGAAAATCCGGTATGAATAAACATCCTGATTTACCTTTTTCTGTTCTTTTGCTTCGGAGCGGCCACCATCCCACATATTATTGATATCGGTAGAGTGGAATACCATTTTTCCCCATCTGTCGTAAATTGCAATTTCAAAAGTATTTAAGTCTATTCCATATCCGTAAACGGTGAAATAGTCGTTTCGGCCATCGCCGTTGGGGCTGAAAGCAGATGGTATATAAAAAGCAAAACCTTCGTTCACCACTAATGAAACAAAAGCCGTATCAACGCAGCCAAATTGGTCGCTTACTATCTGCATGGTATTATATGTTCCTGCACCGGTGTATTGGTGCTGAGGATTCTGAATATTTGCAAATGAACCGTCGTCAAAGTCATAAAACCACTGAATAACTCCACCCGAGGCATCGTTGAATGTAACAGGACCATCTTCTACATTGGCAACCGAAGGTGTGATATGATAACCTGCAGTTGGCCCGTTATGTGAGCCAACAACTATGCTTATGGTTTGCACACAGTTGCTGTCCGACACCGTAACAGTGTATGTACCTGCAGACAAATTATCGGCAGACGGAGAATTGAGAGAATTGTTATGAGACCAGGAATATCCAAGAGTATAAATGTTGTTTGAAACCAGAACAGAAGCAGAGCCGTCATTTTGCTTACAATGTTCAACCTGAGAGCCCGAAGATATAGTGAAAGCAGCCTTGGCAAAAACCGTTACAATGGCTGTTTTTTCACAACCATTATCGTCAGTAACAGTTACTTCGTATTGTCCTGCAGCTAATCCTGTGGCTGTATTTGTTGTTTGTGCCGGGTTGGTATTCCATGAATATGAATAGGGCGCCAAACCATTAGCAGCTACAACCGTGGTTGTTCCATTCGACAAATTGCAGTAATCGTCGGTAGATGAAACAGTTAACGACGGCAGGGCATTTACGGTAATAGTAATTGATGCGGTATTGCTGCAGTTGTTTCCATCAGAGCCTGTAACTGTGTATGTTGTTGTAGATGCCGGGCTAACCTGAATAGGATTGGACGTGCTGCCATTGTCCCAGATATATGAATTTGCACCGGCGGCAGTGATATTTGTTGTGGCACCTGCGCAAATATTATTTCCGTTCAGAGTGATTGTGGGTACTGGATTTACTGTTACAGTAGCCGTAGCAATGCCTGCGCATCCACTTCCGTCGGTTCCCGAAACCGTATAACTTGTTGTAGATGTGGGGCTAACGTTAATCTGAGAGCCCGTGGAACCATCACTCCATGTATAATTAATGGCACCTGAGGCAGTTATGGTTGCCTGGCTGCCTTCGCAGATACTTGGATTTGTAGTTGTGATAACAGGGCTTGCAAGAGTTGAAATAACAATGCTGCCGGTTGCCGAGCAATTGTTTGCATCGGTGCCCGTAACCGAATATGTGCTTGTTGAAGTAGGGGATACCGTAATTGTTGTTCCCGAAGCCCCCGTGCTCCATGTATAGCTTGTACCTCCTGTTCCCGTTAAATTCGTTGATTGTCCGGGGCAAACTGATGTTTGTGAGGCTGATATACCAATATTTGGAAGTGGATTAACAGTAACTGTTGCCGAAGCAGAATTCGTGCACCCAATAGCATTTGTACCCGTAACGGAATACGAAGTTGTTGTGGTGGGATTAACCGTTATGCTTGGCGTATTATTTCCATTGTTCCACGAATATATTGCAGCACCTGATGCAGTAAGGGTTGCTGATGAGCCCGCACAAATACTGGTTCCCGAAAGTGAAATTGTTGGGATTGGATTAACCGTAATAGAAATTGTTGAAGTTGCCGAACAACCTGCCGCATTTGTGCCGGTAACCGTATAAGTTATTGTTCCCGAAGGTGTTACAGATATACTGTTTCCCGTTGCTCCCGTGCTCCATGAATATGTACTTGCACCGGAAGCAGTTAAGGTAGTTGACGCACCCTGGCAAAGCGATGTTGAAGAAGCCGATACAGAAACTGTAGGATTAGGATTGACTGTTACTGTAGCCGAAGCTGAATTTGTACCGCCAGCTGTTGTTCCGGTAACAGTGTATGTAGTTGTGCTTGTCGGGCTTACGGTAATATTAGAACCTGTTGAACCATTACTCCAACTATACGTGTTAGCTCCACTTGCAGTTAATGTAGCCGATTGACCTGCACAAATACTGGCATTGTTTACACTAACAACCGGAGGCATTGCACACAAATGAATATCAACATCATCAATGTAATACCTAGTATCTGTTCTTGAGCCTCCAACGTTAATAGTTGTAGTGTTAACATCATAATAAAAGTTTCCAATCATAAAATTGGTATAAGCAACTGTTGGAGTAAAAGACATTGAGATTAAAGTCCAGTTTGTTTTATCTGTGATAATTCCGGTGTAATTAACCTGAGGCGTTACATTATAAACACACATGGAATTATTATCTACAGGCGATGTTGTAAAATATACACCTATATTATTGCAGGCGTAAGTTGATTTATCTGCCAGCGACACATAAAACTCAACACAATATTGCTGACCGGGAATCATAGGGCTCGACAATTTTCCTGCTATATATTCTCTGTAAGGAGTGCAACCGCCACTACCATAAACAAAAAGAGCACTCATGCTGTTACCGGTACGTGGCGTTTGATAGCCAACACCGGATGCATGTGTGCTATACGGGCTGCAAAAGCAGCTTGTTGCTAATGATGTATGAAAAATATCGGGCGAACCGTCGGTTGGATCTGTCCAATCATTAATGGCTGCATTAAATTGATATTTATATTCATACCAGCTACAACGCAAACTTCCCATATTTAAGTTTTCAAAGCTGGGATTTAAAACCAAGTTTTGTGCAAATAATAAATTTGAAAGAAGAATAAAAATATTTAGTGAAATAATTTTTTTCATAATGCTATTATTTATGGTTTTCAATAGGTTTATCGTCAATCATCATTACACTAAGAGAAACAGTGCCGTCGGGATTAAAAAACTCGCATAATCCGTTCATTAAACCATTAAAATAATTGCATTTATTATATAATGTACCGTCGGGATTGTAATATTTCCATTCGCCTTGTTTAAATCCGGCTGATAGCTCGCCTTCCATTATTAAAGTTGTTTTGCTACTGTCAGAATAAAACATATAATAATCGTCAGGACCATTGCCTAATTCATAATCATTTACGGCAAGGCCATCGGGACCGTCAACAATTTTATGAGTTATCCAAAAGCAGTTGTTTACATTAACTTTTGTTTGTGCATCAGCTTTATAGCCTGATAAAACAAAAACAAAACCTATGACTAAAATAAGCCGGTTAAATTTCATTTTCCCTCCCTAATGAATTAATTATTATATAACAGATTTACTTTTAGATACAAAAATAAACAAAATGTAAAATATTTAAAATAAAACAGAAAATAAAAATGATTAATCTGTAATTTAAATAAACTAAATTGTTACCAACAAGCCGTCTTCGGCAGTTATTGTATTGCTAAAAACTTGTTTGGCTTCGGACAGTAATAGTTCGGGAGTTTTATATCTTGAAGAATAATGCCCTATTAAAAGCTTTTTAACTTTAGCTTCAGCAGCTATCAGTGCTGCTTCTACGGCAGTAGAATGAAAATTTTCAGCAGCCGATTTTTGCAATAATTTGCTATAAGTTGCCTCATGATAAAGTAAATCAACTTCTTGTATATAAGGTACAATGCTTTTATCGAAAATAGTATCCGCAACATATGCAAAAGAGCGGGGAACAGGGGGCTGAGTTAAAATTTCTTCACAAGGAATTTCATTGCCATCTTTGTCAAAAAATGGTTTGCCATTTAAAATCTCATGAATTTGATAAATTTCGGGCTGATATTTTTCTTTAAAATCTTTTCTGATTTTAACGGTTTTTCTTCGTTCGGTAATTTTATAACCCAAAACCGGAATTCTGTGTTTAAGCGGAAAAGTTTCTACTTTGTATTCTTCAAAATCGAATTCGTTGTATGGATTGTTTACGTCGATGCAATGAAAATTAATAGGGAACAGGATATTGGAGCCTGAAATTTCAAAAACATATTCAATAAACGGTTTTAATTCTGCATGACCAATAATATCCAATTGTTTTTGCCGTCCAAGCAGTTGAAATGTGTTTAACAGCCCGGGCAATCCAAAAAAATGGTCGCCATGCAGGTGTGAAATTAATATTAATTCTACACGGTTAAAATTAATGCCAAAGCGCCGCATATTTATCTGAGTTCCCTCGCCGCAGTCGATTAAAACAAAACGCTCATGCACATTTAGTACCTGAGCGCTTGTGAATCTACCCGGCAAAGGAGTTCCGGCTCCGGAGCCCAAGACGGTGAGATTAAAAGTCATTTATCGGTTTATGATTAATTTTTTTGTTATGCTTTCTTTTCCTTTTGTTACGGTATAAAAATATGCGCCTTCAGGTAAATCAGCCACATTTAATTCTATGGAATTTTTTCCGGCGTAAATTTTATGACTACTATATGCAACCGTACGACCTATCATATCGGTAATTGCAATGGTAATATTGGCCGGTTCGTTATTGGAAACAACAATATTTGCTACATTAACAGTTGGATTTGGAAATGAACCTAAAACGCTAAAAGAATTATTGTTGTCATTATTTTCAATACCTGCTGTTCCTATTATAATTTTATAACCTTTTACAGTGTCGGGATAACTCATTGGCATGCCCATTGCTTTGCCATAAGCTTCAACAAATATTTTTAAGGGATAAACCCCCTCTTGTCCTGCTGTAGGGGTTCCGGTTATGATAACACATCCGCTGCTTCCTCCCGGAATTGCTACGGGATTAGATACACCGGCAGGATGGCCTTGCCATGTGAAGCCACTGGGGAGGCCTGTGATAGATTTAACATTGATAGAATCAATTTGAGCGCTAAAAGAAAAAATAACAGTATCGGTAGGAACAACTGCTGTAATTAATCCCGAATACGCCACTCCAATACTTGCAGGTGGCAAATTTGTAACCGTGTCGGGATATATACCCGGAGAGGTATATTGTGCATCGGGCGAGCATGGCTGTGCATTAAGAGCTGCAGCGATGAATAAACCAATAAATAGAGTAAAAATTCTTTTCATATTAAATTTGTTTTTGCAAATATAATAATGATTTTTAATTTAATTTTTATAGTATAAACATTATTATACACATCCTGAAATTTGGATAATTTTATTTAAATAAAAAAAAGACCCGCTTAAAACGGGTCTTTAAGTTATATGCAAAAAATATTATTCGTTATTTTTAGCAGGATTTGACTTATTGCTTTTCTTATCCTTCAGATTAGCAAAAATATCAAGGTCTCCAAGTGTTTCTTTCTCCGCATTTTTCAATTTAGAGGTTTCACTTTGTTTTTTATCGGAAGATGCTTGTTTTTTCTCTTCTTTTGCGTCATGGAAAATTTTACTGTGCGAAACAACTATTTTGCGGGAATCTTTCGAAAACTCAATCACTTTAAATTCAAGTGTTTCGTCCACATCTGCTTTGCTGCCGTCTTCTTTAATCAGGTGACGATTAGGTGCATAGCCTTCAACTCCGTAAGGCAGTGAAATCACGGCACCTTTGTCGTTTTTGTCGGTGATTGTTCCTTTGTGGATGGAGTCAATAGAAAATACAGTTTCGAAAACATCCCATGGATTTTCTTCCAATTGCTTATGGCCCAAACTTAAACGGCGGTTTTCAACATCAACATCAAGAACAATTACTTCAATTTCTTCACCTATTTTGGTAAATTCGGCCGGATGTTTAATTTTCTTCGACCATGAAAGATCGCTAATATGAATAAGTCCGTCAACTCCTTCTTCAAGCTCAACAAAAACACCAAAATTGGTAAAATTGCGAACAGCAGCTTTGTGTTTTGAATTAATCGGATAACGTTCTTTTATATTTACCCATGGATCGGGTATAAGCTGTTTAATGCCAAGAGACATTTTTCTTTCTTCACGGTCAAGGCTTAAAATAATAGCATCTACCTCATCTCCGACTTTCAAGAAATCCTGAGCTGAACGTAAATGTTGTGACCACGACATTTCAGAAACATGTATTAGTCCCTCAACGCCCGGAGCTATCTCAACAAAAGCACCATAGTCGGCCAAAACAACAACACGTCCTTTTACTTTGTCGCCAACTTTTAGGTCTGCATCAAGCGAATCCCATGGATGAGCATTTAATTGTTTAAGTCCGAGAGCAATACGTTTTTTGCCTTCGTCAAAATCGAGAATTACTACATTAATTTTTTGATCCAATTCAACAATTTCTTCCGGACGATTTATGCGACCCCAACTTAAATCAGTGATATGTATAAGTCCGTCAACTCCGCCTAAGTCAATAAACACACCATAAGAGGTAATGTTCTTAACTGTTCCTTCAAGAACTTGTCCTTTTTCGAGGCGGGCAATAATTTCGGATTTTTGAGCTTCAAGTTCGTCTTCAATTAAAGCTTTGTGAGAAACTACAACATTTTTGAATTCATTGTTGACTTTTACGATTTTGAAGTCCATGATTTTGCCAACAAAAATATCATAATCACGAATTGGTTTCACGTCAATTTGTGAACCGGGAAGGAAAGCTTCAATACCAAATACATCTACAATAAGACCACCTTTTGTGCGGCATTTGACTTCTCCTTTAATAATTTCTCCGCTTTCATACAATGCGTTGATACGATCCCAGGCTTTTAACAGTCTGGCTTTTTTGTGTGAAAGAATAAGCTGTCCGGTGCCATCTTCCTGACTTTCAACATACACTTCAATTACATCGCCAATTTTTAAATCGGGATTGTAACGAAGTTCGTTGGCAGCAATAACACCATCGGACTTAAATCCAATGTTTACAAAAATCTCACGATCAGATTTTGCAATAACAGTACCCTCAATTACTTCTTTCTCGGTAATTTGGCTTAATGTTTTAGTGTAAAGGCTTTCAAGTTTCTCTCTGTCTTTTGCGGAATAAACCTGATCCCTTTTACCAATTGCGTCCCAGTTAAATTCTTCAGTTTTGGGACCTTTCTCAACCTTGTTTTCCAGAGCCGGTTGCTGCTCCTCTAAATTTGTGTTTTCTGTTTTGTTAAGTTCGTCACTCATTAATTTTTCTCCTTTCCTCGTCTGGTTCTCAGACAATAGGGTTTTTTTATTTTGGGCTGCAAAAGTAGAAACTTTTCGTTAATTTTCCAAACAAATATTTAAAAATCAATAAATAAGAGTAAATTTTTTAAATAGATTAAAAATTGAATAAAATATTAAATACCTTGATGTGTTTAACATGCTTATATTTAATATGTTAAATCTTTTTTTATATATATTATTCAGATAAAAAAGATTAAAGAACCTGTCAGTTAGAAATTAATCGTTAATGTTTTTTAAATAGTTTTTCATAATGCCTTTTGGATCGCTCACAGTATTCAAAATCCATTGTGCAATAAGTTTTTTTTGCTCCTCTGCATTAATAAAGCGATTAATACTCTGTTTTTCAGATAAATCTATTATTTTTTGCATAAACAAAGCCGCCGAAACAGAAATATTGAAGCTTTCGGTAAAACCATACATTGGCAGTTGAACCGTAAAATCTGCTTCTTTAATAGCCTTTTGAGAAAGCCCTTCTTTTTCTGTTCCAAATACCAAAGCCAGAGGTTTGCCAACATCTAAATCGTTGATTGAAACGGAATTTCCATGTGGCGTTGTTGCTGCAATCAGATAATTATTTTTGCGTAATTCGGCATAGCATTTTTCAATAGCATTTTCATCATCAAAGTGATTGATACTTAGCCATTTTTCTGCACCTAACGCAATCTCTTCATTAGGTGAAAAATTGTTAATGTTTTCTACGACAAAAATATTTTGAACACCGAAACAATCGCATGTTCTTAATACTGCACTTGCATTATGACCTTGATATATATTTTCCAAAACAACTGCGAAATGTCTGGTGCGTTTTGCAGCAACCTCTTTAATTCTTTCAAGGCGTTTTTCTGTAATAAACGTGGATAAATATTCTATAAAATTTTCTAAATCAATATTATTAAAGTCGAAAGAAATTTTTTTCATTACGTCAATTCAGTTTTTTAATCAATATTTATAAAATAATTATTTTTTCGATGCAAGTGCATGAATACAAAGCTGATAGAGCAGACGGGAACCAACCATTTCGTCCCACTGGTTTTCTTTGTCGGGAACAACCTCAACCAAATCGAATCCCACAATGTTTCTCCCACTTTTAACTATTTTTTTCAATATATAAACCGCTTGTTCAAAAG
>CAZJYL010000092.1:0-9021 GCA_964550265.1 uncultured Bacteroidaceae bacterium | reverse complement strand
AACAATGCCATACTTGGTTCATGCAATTTAACCCTTTCGGAAAGTGATGGTTTTTCACTTTCCAACACATACGGCGGGTTACTAACAACAATAAGCTCTTTCTCGGAATCCCACTTAAAATTATCATCAAAAATATTTTGCAGCTTAAAACAAATATCTAAATTGTGCTTTTTTGCATTGATTTTAGATAATTCTAAAGCAGCTTCAGATACATCAATACCTGAGACTGTTGCTCTCGGCAAATTATTTTTAATGGCAACCGACAGACATCCGCTTCCACAGCCAATATCTATTATATCAATTGTCTCTTGCTCAAATTCATGGGCGCCAATAAGCCATTCGGCAAGCTCTTCCGTTTCATGTCTCGGAATTAAAACATCTTTGGCAACACTTATGTTCAACCCATAAAATATTGTTTCACCTAAAATATATTGGATGGGCTCATGATTTAGCAAACGATTAAAAGCACTTTGAATATTGTCTAATATTACTTTATCAGTGATTTTTTCATCAATTCCATATAATCCAATCCTGTTAGTGTTAAACACATTCATTAAAAGCAGCTCAGCTACAGCTTTTCCCTCATTGCCGTCGGCATACAACTGTGCAAGCGCAGAACCTATAATGGCAACAAGTTCACGTGGAGTAGATGGATTCATAAATACAAATATATTTAAAAAATATCAGTTTATAAAAGAACCCACAAAACAAATTCTTATTTTCGCATTATGAAATCCGACGAATTATTTATGAACAGATGCCTGCAATTGGCAGAAAACGGCATTGGGAAGGTAGAATCAAATCCATATGTTGGTGCTGTGGTTGTTCATAATGGCAAAATAATCGGAGAAGGATTTCATAAACAATTTGGGGGACCTCATGCAGAGGTAAATGCAATAAATTCTGTAAAAAACAAAAGTTTATTGCCTGAAAGCACGATTTATGTTAACCTTGAACCTTGTTCTCATCACGGCAAAACGCCCCCCTGTACTGATTTAATCATAAAAAGCGGCATTAAAAACGTTGTTATTGGCATGCAGGACCCTAATGAAATTGTTGCAGGGACAGGTATAAAAAAGCTGCAAAGCGCAGGAATCAATGTTATAATAGGAATATTAGAGCAACAATCAAAATGGTTAAACCGGCGCTTTATAATCTTTCATACTAAAAAACGCCCTTACGTAATCTTAAAATGGGCAAAATCAAAAGATGGATTTATTGATATTGACCGCAGTCAAAAATCGGCTGCAGCAATGGATAACTGGATAACAGGACATGAACTTAAAATATTGGTGCATAAGTGGCGGGCGCAAGAACAAGCCATACTAATAGGCTACAATACATTGATAAACGACAATCCTTACCTTAATGTGCGACACTGGCAGGGACGAAATCCCCTTCGTGTTCTGATAAGCGATATTATACCGGAAGAACATTTTAATGTATTTTCCGATGATCAAAAAACACTTGTTTTTAATCCGGTAAAAGAGTTTACCACCAATAAAGCCGAATACATTAAATTGGATTTTAATAATAAATTGATTGAAAATGTTTTGAATGTTTTATTTAAGAAAAACATTAACAGTGTAATAGTGGAAGGTGGACAGATGGTGTTAAATTCGTTTATTAAAAGTAATTTATGGGATGAGGCACGTTTATTAACAGGAAATAAAGTTTTCAAAACAGGACTTAAATCACCGGAGGTGCCAAATGCCATAGAAACAGAACAAAGTGAATTCGGCAATGATATAATGCAAGTTTTCATAAATGGCTCTGCACAATGATTTGGCTAATATTAGCTCTTTTGGCTTCAACTTCAATAATGATTGGTTTTAAACTTTATCCAAGGTTTAATATTAATTCACTTCAGTCAATTTCGGTAAATTATTTGGTGGCATTTTTTGCCGGATTAATTACTTTAAGTACAAAAAATCAAAGTCCCGATATTCATTCTGCCTGGCTCCCGCTTAGTTTAATCTCAGGAATATTCTTGGCATTAACATTTTTTGTGTTTTCCAAATCAGCAGCAAAAGTTGGTATAGCGTTAACTTCGGTCAGCAGCAAAATGTCTGTTATTATTCCCGTAATACTTGGCTTTTTTTTATTTAAAGAAACTATTCAAGTATTTAAGGTTTTAGGAATAATTGTTTCATTACCGGCTTTTTACTTTATTTTTAAAAACAAAGGGTTCAACAAACTCAAAAGCACTTTAATATTACTTCCTCTGCTTTTATTTATTGGTAATGGAACCAACGATTCGCTTTTAAAAAGTGCACAATTTTATTTTTTAAGAAATAATGACGATTATATAAACTATCTTACAATAGCATTTGCAGTTTCATTTTTAATTTGCACAATTTTGGTTTTTTACAACAGAATAATAAACAAAACAAGCATTAAATTCAAAAATATTATTGCCGGTATAGTACTTGGCATATTAAATTGGTATTCTACATTGTTTTTTTTGAACGGGCTTTCTACTACAGACGTAACTGTTTTTATTCCGATTTTCAATGCGGGAATTGTTAGTCTGGGCGCATTTACGGGAGTAATATTTTTTAAAGAAAATTTGACTAAATGGAATTTTTTTGGATTATTTTTGGCAATTATTGCAATAATATTAATAGCTGTTAGCAATGGGTGATTCTTTTTTAACCATAGAAAAGCACGGACAAGCTACTTTTAAAGACCGCAACAGCAGATTTATCGGACATGTTTTCCCTGCAAGCAATGAAGCGGAAATAAAAGAAATACAATCACAACTCAAAAAAGAATACTTTGACGCAAGGCATCATTGCTATGCATATATTCTGGGATTTAAAAAAGAAATATCCCGCTCCAATGACGATGGAGAACCATCAGGTAGTGCAGGAAAGCCAATTTTCAACCAGCTGCTTTCTCATGATGTAACAAATATTCTGGCTGTTGTAATAAGATATTTTGGCGGAACCAAATTAGGTGTTCCCGGATTAATTAACGCCTACAAAACAGCAACTAAAATGGCTTTAAGCGAAACAAACATTATTGAAAAATACATGTCTAACGTATTACATCTTGAATTCAGTTATCCTGAAATCAGCAAGGTTATGAATATTATCCAAACAGAAGGCGTAAAAATTAAAAGTCAGCTATTCGATAATAAATGCAGCATTGATTGTGCCATACGAATTTCTTTTATGGATTTAATTACCTCCAAATTGAAAAATGCAGGAGTATTATATAATGTAATTAAGGAAGATGAAGTGTTTTAGAAGCACATAATTACATATAAAAGATTTTTAAGTTAACGCATAAAAAATATTAAGCAAATAAATCGTTTGCTATAATTTTTTTTATATCTTTGCACCCCAAATTAATAACCAATCGAAAGGAGAATCGATTTATGATTATTGTTACACTAAAGGAAGGTGATACCATTGACAAAGCGTTAAAAAAACTCAAACGCAAATTCGAAAAAACAGGAGTGGCTCGTGAGCTTCGTGACCGTCAAAAATTCACAAAGCCCTCTGAACGCAAAAGAGAGGTTAAATCAAAAGCTTTGTATGTTCAACGAATGATTTCGAAACAAATGAATGGTTAAAACTTGACTTTTGAGTAATAAATTATTATCTTTATCCCATTAAGCATCGATTAGTGGGATTTTTTTATGATTGACCGTTTTATAACATACCTTATTAAAGAAAAAAGATACTCGGCTCATACTGCAACTTCATATCGTACTGACCTGGATTCATTTAATGAATATTTAAAAACCAATTATCAGTCTTTGCCATTTGCCAAATGTACGCCATCTGTTATTCGTTCTTGGCTGGCAGATATGGCTGCAAATAATTACAATCCATACAGTTTAAGGAGAAAACGAACAGCTTTATCATCGTTTTACAGATACCTTATATATATAGGAGAAACTGAAACAAATCCGACAAAAGGTATTCCCCTACCCAAGCTGCCCTCTCAGCTACCAGTTTTCGGTGATGAAAAGTCATTTCAAAAGATAATGGACTTCAATGATAAAGAACTATATTATCCGGAGTACCGAAATCATTTAATATTTGAAGTGCTTTATGCTACGGGTATGCGCTTGAGCGAATTAATAGGAATAAAAGAAAACGATATAGATTATGGTAATTGTACAATAAAAGTTTTAGGCAAAAGAAATAAAGAACGAATTATTCCGTTTAGTAAGCATTTGCTTGAACGCATGAAACAATATGACGATTTAAAAAATCAATGGTTTGACGATTTAGACACCGAGCCTTATTATTTTCTTACAAATACCGGTAAGAAATTATATCCAAAATTTGTTTATCGTACAATACATGAATTTTTGGAAGAATCGACTACGTTAAAGAAAAAGAGTCCACACGTAATAAGGCATACATTTGCCACCCACATGCTTCAAAATGGTGCCGATTTAAATTCGATTAAAGAACTTCTAGGTCATGCAAATTTATCGGCAACTCAGATATACACCCACACAAACATAAAAAAGTTAAAAGAAGTCTATAATAAGTTTCACCCAAAATCCTAAAAAGGAGGAAAAATTATGAAAATCAGTATTAATACGGTAAAATTTAAAGCTGATAAAAAGCTTGAGGATTTTATTAATGAAAAAGTGTCAAAATTAGGTGGTAATTACGAAAATTTGATAAGCGGGGAAGTTACGCTACGCCTAGAAAATTCGACAAATCAGGAAAATAAAATAGCCGAAATAAGGCTAAATATTCCAGGTAACGATTTATTTGCCAAGAAACAATGCAAGACTTTTGAGGAAGCTACTGATTTAGCGGTAGATGCATTAAAAAAACAATTATCAAAACATAAGGCAAAACAACAACATTAAAATATTTTTTTAATAATTGTTTGGAGAAATAAAAAATCTTTGTACTTTTGCAGTCCCAATTTTAGGGACTGCTTTTTTTAATATGAAAAGGAGCTAAATAGGAAAGTTTTTTAACATCGTGATAAAATAATATTTTCAAAAGCCGATGTAACTCAGTTGGTAGAGTAGCGGTTTTGTAAACCGCCTGTCGGGGGTTCGAGTCCCTTCATCGGCTCATAACTTTTGAAATTTATTAAAGGGGAGATTCCAGAGTGGCTAAATGGGGCAGACTGTAAATCTGTTGGGAAACCTTCGGAGGTTCGAATCCTTCTCTCCCCACAAAAAAATTAAGCGGAAGTAGCTCATTTGGTAGAGCGAAAGCCTTCCAAGCTTTAGGTGGCGGGTTCGAGCCCCGTCTTCCGCTCAAAGAACGCCTTTGTAGCTCAGGGGTAGAGCACTTCCTTGGTAAGGAAGGGGTCGGGAGTTCAACTCTCCCCAAAGGCTCTTTCGATATTTTAAATAAACAGTAACAAAAAAAACAGACAAACAGCATGGCAAAAGAAAAATTCGATCGCAGTAAACCGCATGTTAACATCGGAACCATCGGTCACGTTGACCATGGTAAAACGACGTTAACTGCCGCTATCACTTCTATTCTTGCAGACAAAGGATATGCAGAGTTCAGATCATTCGATTCTATCGACAATGCTCCTGAAGAAAAAGAACGTGGTATTACCATTAACACTTCACACGTTGAATATCAGACAGCAAATCGTCACTACGCTCACGTTGACTGTCCCGGTCACGCCGACTATGTTAAGAACATGGTTACCGGAGCTGCTCAAATGGATGGTGCTATTTTGGTTGTTGCTTCAACAGATGGACCTATGCCCCAAACTCGTGAGCATATTCTTTTAGCTCGCCAGGTTGGTGTTCCAAGAATGGTAGTTTTCATGAATAAAGTTGACCTTGTTGACGATCCTGAGCTTTTAGACCTTGTTGAAATGGACATTCGTGATCTTTTAAGCTTCTATGGATTTGATGGCGACAATACTCCTATTATTCGTGGTTCTGCTTTAGGTGGCTTGAACAAAGAACCTAAATGGGTTGAAAAAGTTATGGAATTAATGGACGCTGTTGACAGCTACATTCCAATTCCAACACGTGACGTTGATAAAGATTTCTTGATGCCCGTTGAAGACGTATTTTCTATTACAGGTCGTGGTACTGTTGCCACCGGTCGTATAGAAACCGGCGTTATTAACTCGGGAGATCCTGTTGATATTCTTGGTTTAGGAGCAGAAAAACTTAAATCAGTTGTAACCGGAGTTGAAATGTTCCGCAAAATATTAGATCGCGGTGAAGCCGGTGACAATGTTGGTCTCCTCCTCCGTGGTATCGACAAAAACGAAATCCGCCGTGGTATGGTTATTGCCAAGCCTGGCTCAATAAAACCTCATAAACAATTTAAAGCAGAGGTTGTTATTTTGAAAAAAGAAGAAGGTGGTCGTCACACCCCATTCCACAATACATATCGTCCTCAGTTTTATTTCCGCACTACTGACGTTACAGGTGAAGTTATTCTTCCTGATGGCGTGGAAATGGTTATGCCCGGCGACAACCTCTCAATCACTGTTAATTTAATTACAGAGATTGCTATGAATTTGAACTTACGTTTTGCTATTCGCGAAGGCGGTAGAACCGTAGGTGCCGGTCAGGTAACAGAAATTTTAGACTAATAACAAACCTTTGGTAAGAAGTATTTAGCATTTAATAAAAGTTAAATACTTCTTACACACGGGTGTAGCTCAATTGGTAGAGTGGCGGTCTCCAAAACCGTAGGCTGTGGGTTCGATCCCTACCACCCGTGCAAATAAGGAAAGAAAACTTTTAAAATGCGAAAACTTTTTAATAGTATAATAGAAACAAAAAACGAAATGCTAAACAAAGTAAGTTGGCCAACATTGTCTGAACTTACCGAAAGCGCCATAGTCGTTTCAATTGCTTCACTCATTATAGCATTTGTTGTATTATTGATGAACCTTTCTTTCGAAAATATTCTTAAACTGATTTACGGAGCATAAGTTAAGCAAAAAATACCAATGAGCAGCGAAGAAACAAAGAAATGGTATGTAGTCCGTGCAGTTAGCGGGAGCGAAAAGAAAATCAAGCAATACATTGATAATGAGATTGTTCGTCTTGGTATTCAAGATGCTGTATCTCAGGTATTAATACCCATGGAGAAGGTATTTCAAATACGTAAAGGCAAAAAAGTTACCAAAGAAAGAAATTTCTTTCCTGGATATATTCTTATTGAAGCTATTCTTGATAGTGAAATAGAACACGTAATAAAAAATATACCCGGTGTTTTAGGTTTTTTGGGCAATAAAGGAGAAGCTATCCCAATGAGGCAAAACGAAGTCAACCGCATTTTAGGTAAGGTTGATGAATTGGCCGATAAAGGAGAAGAAATGTATGAAACTTTTCTTGTTGGAGAGTCAGTACGTGTAATCGATGGCCCATTCAATAGTTTCTCAGGAATTATTGAAGAGGTTAACGAAGAGCGCAAAAAACTTAAAGTAATGGTTAAAATATTTGGCAGAAAAACTCCTCTTGAATTGAGTTTTATGCAAGTTGAAAAAGAATAATAAACGAGTAAAAAAGAAATCACATGGCAAAAGAAGTTGCTGGATTAATTAAACTGCAAATTAAAGGAGGAGCTGCAAATCCCTCTCCACCTGTAGGACCTGCATTGGGTGCCAAGGGTGTTAATATAATGGAGTTCTGCAAGCAGTTTAACGCACGTACTCAGGATCAGGCTGGTAAATTACTACCTGTAATAATAACGGTTTATAAAGACAAATCCTTTGACTTTATTGTAAAAACCCCGCCGGTTGCAGTACAATTGATGGAAAAAGCTAAAATCCAAAAAGGTTCAGGTCAGCCAAACCGCGATAAAGTTGCATCTGTTACTTGGGAGCAGGTTCAATCAATAGCAGAAGTTAAAATGGTTGATTTAAACTGTTTTACAATTGAGTCAGCCATGCGTATGGTAGCAGGAACTGCTCGTAGCATGGGAATAAAAATAACGGGGACTAGTCCTTTCTAAATTAAAGCACAATATAAAAAAGTACTGATATGGCGAGGATTTCAAAAAAAAGAAAAGAAGCCTTAAGCAAATTCGATAAAACCGCTCAATATACATTGACTGATGCATTGAAAATTGTTAAGGAAATTTCCTATACAAAATTTGATTCATCTGTTGATCTCGATGTTCGACTTGGAGTTGATCCCAGAAAAGCAAACCAAATGGTTCGCGGTACCGTGACGCTTCCACACGGTACAGGAAAAACAGTCAGAGTCTTAGTTCTTTGCGGTCCTGAAAAAGAAGAAGAGGCAAAAACATCAGGAGCAGATTATGTGGGTCTTGATGATTATATAGCCAAAATTAAAGAAGGCTGGACAGATGTTGATGTTGTTATTACTACTCCTAATGTTATGCCTAAGGTAGGTGCACTTGGAAAAATTTTAGGACCAAGAGGCTTAATGCCAAATCCTAAAACAGGAACTGTTACCATGGATGTTGGCAAAGCTGTAAATGACGTAAAAGCAGGTAAAATTGATTTTAAAGTTGACAAATACGGTATTATCCACTCTTCAGTTGGAAAATCTTCTTTTTCAGTTGAAAAATTAGAGGACAATGCAAGAGAACTTTTATCAACTATTATCAAGCTTAAGCCAACCACCACCAAGGGAACATACGTAAAAAGTGTGTATTTATCGAGTACAATGAGTCCGGGGATACATATAGATGTTAAAAGTATCACCAACTAAAATATAACAGAAAGTTCAACTTATGAAAACAAGGGAAGATAAAAACCAAATTGTAGCTGAGCTTACTGAAACACTTAAAAAGTACGAAGTAGTTTATGTAGCAGACATTTTAGGTCTTGATGCCGAACAAACTTCCACATTTAGAAAAATGTGTTTCAAGCGAGACATTAAACTACAAATGGTAAAAAACACCTTACTGAAAATGGCGCTGGAAAATTCAGGAAAAGATTTTTCAGGGCTTATTTCGGTATTGAAAGGCTCTTCCGCTGTAATGTTATCAGATGTACCTAAAGCCCCAGCAGCATTAATACAAGAATTTCGTAAGAAATCCAAATTGCCTTTGCTGAAAGGAGCTTATGTAATGG
>CAZJYL010000091.1:0-9078 GCA_964550265.1 uncultured Bacteroidaceae bacterium | reverse complement strand
GTGTAATGGTATCAATATCTATTAAATTGTTTTGTTTTGCCAAAAATATTGGCGCACCCGATACAGACTCATTTACCGGAACCTTCTTTAAATATGAATGCTTTGCACGGCTTTGAGCATCAAAAATAGAACAACCGGTAAAAATCAGGAGGGAAACAAATAATAAAACAAGTGCTTTTTTCACTATAATGTTATTTATATGCAAAAATAATATAATAGTTAGAATTTTAGAAATCAAAAATGATAATTCTACATTAAAAATTTTAACCTTAAAAACATTCGCAATAAAATTATTGTTAATTTGCGCTTTCAAAAAAACACAGACAATATGAGAAAATTTAATTTATTGTTCATTGCCGCAGCAGTTATTTCTTTTGGCCTTGCTGGTTGCGGCAATAAAAAAGACAAAGGAGGTGATATGAAAAACGAACTTCAATCTTTCATTAAAAAGTATGAAGACACCATTCGTCCACTTACAAAAGAATACACTACTGCAACATGGAATGCCGAAATTAGCGGCACCGAAGAAGACTATGCAAAGGTTGAAGAAATAAGCATTAAATACACTAAAGTATTTTCCAACAAGGAAGATTTTGCTCTATTAAAAAAGATTAAAGATGCCGGAGGTGTTCAAGACAGCATATTGGATCGTCAGCTAAATGTTCTGTACAATGCATATCAACGGAATCAGGTTGATGATAAAAAGCTGGAGGAAATAATTGGCATGGAAACAAAAATTGCCAAAAAGATGAATACCTACAGGGCTAAAACTGAAAGCGGAGAATCGCTCACAGACAATATGGTAGAAGAAATTTTAATTAACAGCACCGATAACAAAAAACTTGAAGAAACCTGGAAAGCTCATAAAAAAGTTGGAAGAGAAGTTTCAGCCGACATAATAGCTTTGGTTAAAAAACGCAATGAAGTTGCTAAAGACTTGGGTTATAAAAACTATCGTGAAATGAGTTTGCAGCTGAGTGAGCAAGACCCGGCAGAAATTGAAAAGATATTTAATGAATTGGATGACCTTACCCGTGATGGATTTGCCGTACTTAAAAATCAAATAGACTCCTTCCTTTCAAAACGCTTTAATGTTCCGATTGCTGAACTTAAACCATGGCACTATCAAGGTCGTTTTTTCCAGGAAGCTCCGAAAATTTACACTTTAGATCTTGATAAATATTATAAGGACAAAGATTTAGTTAAACTAACAGCCGATTATTATGCCAGCTTGGGAATGGATGTTAAAGATATAATCGACAGGTCCGATTTATTCGAAAAAGAAGGTAAAAATCAGCATGCTTTCTGCATCGACATTGACAATGAAGGCGATGTGCGTGTTTTATGCAACGTAAAATCCAATTATAAATGGATGAACACAATGCTCCATGAATTTGGACACGGAGTTTACGATAAATATATCAGCCGCGATTTACCTTATGCCTTGCGTGAGCCTGCACATACATTCACAACCGAAGCAATTGCAATGATGTTTGGGCGCTTGGCAAGCAATGCCCAATGGATGCAGGACATGTTGGGCTTAAACAACCATGAAAAAGAAAAAATAAGAGAAGAAGCTTTTAAATATACAAGATTAGAACAACTTGTTTTTAGTCGCTGGTCTCAGGTTATGTATAGATTCGAAAAGGGCTTATATGAAAACCCTGATCAGGATTTAAATAAATTATGGTGGGATTTGGTGGAAAAATATCAGCTTGTTAAAAAGCCGGAAGGACGTAATGAACCGGATTGGGCTTCAAAAATTCATATAGCCACTTCGCCTTGCTATTATCACAATTATCATTTAGGCGAACTACTTGCCAGTCAGCTTAATCATTATATTGTTGTTAATATTTTAAAACAAAAAGATATAAACGGTGCCAGCTATTTTAACAGCAAAGAAGTTGGACAATATTTAATTGAAAAAGTATTTAAACCCGGATGCAAGTATTCATGGAATGAAATGATTAAACGTGCTACAGGAGAAGAATTAACAGCAAAATATTATGCTGAACAATTTGTAGAAGGTCTGTAAAATAATTTAACTAAATAAAATAAGCTGCCAAGTATTTTGTGCAGCTTATTTTTTTTATAAAAACCTCAACAAATAAGTTTTTAATTTCAGTTATGCTTTAAGTAAAGCATGGTTTATCCGCATTTGGAGTATCCGCAATTATTGCAGGTTACGCAGCCTTCCTTAAATGAAAGAGAATCGGTATGGCATTGCGGGCATTCGCCTTGAGCTTTAGTACCATCAGGGATAAATAGTTTTAAAGCTCTAACAACACCTGTTCTCCATGAATTAATATCATCATTGTCAAATTGTAAATTGTCAATTAAGTTAACTACATACGGAATAGGCATTCCATGACGTAGTACACCCGAAATAAGTTTTGCATAGTTCCAGTATTCCGGATTAAAAGTTCTGGATAATCCTCTAATTGTTACTTCGTAACCATCCTTATCTAAGAATTCAAAATCATATCTTGCTCTTTCGTCACGATTCTTTTCACGAATTACCCACCCGCGATGGACAAATTCAGGCAAAACAAAATTATCGGCACGGCCCGTAAAAATTTCATAAGGGCGTTCATTTAACAAGCCAACAACTGCTATCCATTTTTCTGAACCATTATTAAATCTCAATACGCTTGCATCAATCTTTACAGGGCGTACAGGGGCATTTGTTTCATTAAACACCTCGCATTTATCACCTTTCTTTTTGGTTTCGGAAACCAAAACACCCGACCGCGAACCTTCCCGATAAATGGTAATACCTTTACATCCGCTTTCCCATGCAGTACGCAATACATTATCAACTAAAGCCTCGTCAACATGTTCAGGAATATTTACAGTAACACTAATGCTATGATCTACCCACTTTTGTATGGCTCCCTGCATTTTAACTTTATTTACCCAATCAATATCATTGCTGGTAGCCTTGTGGTATGGTGATTTTTCCACAAGATCATTCAACTGTTCTTGAGTATAATTATACTTGATTTCATCAGTGTCATAACCATTAATACCTGCCCACGTTAAAAACTTTGGATGAAGCACATTATATTCTTCCCAGCTATCTCCCGAATCATCAACATAAGTTGCATTTGAATTTTTGTCGTTCGGATTTACTTTTTTTCTACGCTTATAGGCTGTTAAAAACACAGGTTCTATTCCTGATGTTGTTTGTGTAAGAATACTAACACTGCCGGTTGGGGCAATTGTCAATAAAGCAATATTACGACGTCCGTATTTCTTCATGGAATCTTTCAGCATAGGCTCTTCGGCAAAAAGTCTATTTATGAAAGGATTATTTTTTTCGCGTTCATAATCGTAAATGGCAAAAGTACCACGTTCGGCTGCAAGATTAACAGATGATTTGTAAGCTTCAACAGCCAAAATTTTGTGAATATTAACACTGAAATCAATTGCTTCGTCGGAGCCATAACGCAAATTTAGTGCAGCAAGCATATCGCCTTCGGCAGTTATTCCAATACCTGTTCTGCGTCCCTGTAAAGCTTTGTCTTTAATTTTTATCCACAACTGACGTTCGGTGTTTTTTATTTCAACCGGCTCAGGATCATTTTCAATTTTTTCAAGAATGGCATCTATTTTCTCAAGCTCCATATCAATAATATCATCCATAATCCTTTGAGCCATCCATACGTGATCGCGGAAAAGCTGAGTGTTGAAACTTGCCTTTTCGGTAAATGGATTTTCTACATAACTATATAAATTTATCGCCAGCAAGCGACAACTATCGTATGGGCAAAGCGGAATTTCGCCACAGGGGTTTGTGGATACGGTTTCAAAACCCAAATCAGCATAACAATCGGGAATTGATTCGTTTTTTATGGTATCCCAAAAAAGAATTCCGGGCTCAGCAGATTTCCATGCATTATGCACTATTTTCCCCCATAACTCATTTGCTTTTATGGTGTTGGAAAAAACAGGTTTTGAAGAATGGATGGGATACTTTTGTACATAATCTTTTCCTGAGATTACAGAGTTCATAAATTCATCGTCAATACGAACTGACACATTGGCCCCGGTTATTTTGCCCTGTTCCATTTTGGCATCAATAAAACTCTCCGAGTCGGGATGGTTTATGGAAATACTAAGCATAAGAGCTCCACGACGTCCGTCCTGAGCCACCTCGCGTGTGGAATTACTGTAACGTTCCATAAATGGAACTATACCTGTTGAAGTGAGTGCGCTGTTTTTTACAGGTGAGCCCTTTGGACGAATATGACTGAGGTCGTGCCCTACTCCACCCCTGCGTTTCATAAGCTGCACTTGTTCTTCGTCAACTTTCATTATTCCGCCATAAGAGTCGGCTTTGTTTGAACCTATCACAAAACAATTAGATAAACTGGCTATTTGATAATTATTGCCTATGCCGGCCATCGGGCTGCCCTGAGGAACAATGTAGCGGAAATTGCGAAGTACTTCAAACACCTCTTCTTCCGTCATTGGATTGCTATACTTTGATTCAATACGAACAACTTCGCGAGCAATGCGTCTATGCATATCATCCGGGGTGGCTTCATATATGTTGCCCTGACTATCTTTTAAAGCATACTTGCTAACCCAAACATTAGCTGCAAGAGTATCCCCATTAAAATATTCGGTCGATAATTTAAGAGCCTCTTCATACAAATAAATTTTTCTTTCAGGCTCTTTTGATACTTCTTCCTCTTTTTCAAAAATGTTAGGTCTTGTACGTTTATTTACAATTTTATCATAATCATTTGATTTTGAATCATTTTCTTTTTTTAATTCCGTCTGTTCAATCAAACTGTTGCTCATTGTTCAATATTAATTAAATGTAATTAGATGAAATTCAGCTATTAAATTTTTTATAATAGCTATATTATTTAGTTCGCTAAAATAAAAACACTTGTTTATTAGGCAAAGTTTAAATTATTAACAATAAGCCATACTTATCAACTGACAAAGTTAATTCATTGAACATACGAATCTTATTAATTATATACATGAATTATATACGATGTATGTGTATTAATTATCAATTCTTTTATCCCATTTTAGCTTTTTGCCAAACCCAAAAGTATTATCGGTCATTTTGACATAATCGGGTTGAAAAATCCAAAAAGAAAAATTCATCAAAATAGCATAGGGAAAGCGTTTAAAATAATTTGCCTTTAAATTTTCAAATTCATTGTCTTTAATTTTGAAAACTTTTCCGCGCATTTGAACACCCTTGATTTTTATAATTCTTTTTGTTTCCAAAACAATTGAAGCAGAAATCATGTTGTTTTTTAACATCAATTCCACATGCCGGGTATCCTCTTCACTGGCAAAAATAAAACTATTGAGCTCTGTATCATAAACATAAAAACAATGAGAACACCAAATCTCTTCGGCATCGTGTACCGAAATGGTCATAACGTGATGCTTTTTTATAAATTTTATAATTGCCTTTGGCAACATCTGTATTTTTTTGCAAATATAATTAAGCTTTTATGCTTAGTTAATTTTACGTTATATAATATATGTAAGAATTTATAAAACAAATAATTCATATTAAACTCAACATCAAGCATTTGACAAATTGAATGAGATTATGCCTTAAACATAAATGTTATTATTGTAAAAATTAACGTCACGAAAAAATATTAAATTTGCAATATGGACAGTATAAGACAACAAAAAGCCTCAAGGCTGATTCAAAAAGAGCTTGCCGAAATATTTTTATTAGATGGGAAAAATATGTTTGGCAATGCAATGATAACGGTAACTATTGTAAGGCTTAGTCCTGATTTAAGCGTGGCCAAAGCTTATTTAAGTTTATTTGGCGTAAAAGACAGGGACTCATTATTTAAAGATATACAAATATATACGCCTGAAATACGAAAAATACTGGGGAAACGCATTGGCAAACAGGTACGTATAATACCCGAATTGAAATTTTTTGTAGATGACAGTCTGGATTATATTGAAAAAATAGATCAGGCGTTAAAACAATAAGAGTGAAAAAGAAATACTGGATACAATGGATTGCATTTAAATTCTGGAGATCGAAAAAATCTTTCAGCATTGTCAACATCATATCAAGTATCTCTTTTTGGGGCATTGCTGTTGGAACAGCGGCATTAATAATTGTTCTTTCGGCTTTCAACGGACTTGAAGGCATGATAAGTACTATGTTTAACAACTTCCACAGCGAGTTGCGGGTAGAACCGGTTAAAGGCAAATATTTTTCAAATGACAAAATAGATACGGCTGCCATATCACTTATAAGCGGTATAGACAACGTTAGCTATGTTGTTGAAGATATCTGCATGGTCAGATATGGAGACAAACAGCAAGTGGTTTATATAAAAGGCGTTGAAACAAATAAAGGATTTGAACAAAAATTTAAGCCTCTATTACTCAATGGCAGCAGTTATCTGGGAAACGATAGTATGCCTCAAGCCATAGTTGGAGCAGGAATATTTTATTCGCTTGGAATAAACATAAATGATTTTACAACCCCATTAACCTTTTATAGCCCCAAAAGAAAGACACCAGCTTCAGCCGACATATCATCTGCTTTTAATACGCAAAACGCAGTCGTTGGAGGAATATTTTCGGTTCAGCAAGATTTTGACGATAAATATATTATCGTACCTGTTTCCGTTGCCAGGAATTTGTTTGAATATGATAATATTTCTTCAGCCTTGGAAATAAGTATTGGTAATGAAAAAAATATTTCTGCCATCGAAAACAAGCTTCAGTCAATGCTTGGCTCCGATTTTAATGTAAAAAACCGCATAGAGCAAGAAGAAGCACTATATAAAATAATGAAAAGCGAAAAGCTTATAGTGTTTCTTATTCTGTCATTAATTTTATTAATTACGTCCTTTACCATTATTTCAACTCTAACTTTAGAAATTGTTGGAAAGCAAAAAGATTTATCAACTCTGTTTGCCCTTGGGGCAAGTGTTCAAAAAATCAGGCGCATTATTATTTCGCATGGATTTATTATTAGTTTTTTAGGAATGATTTCAGGCTTTATAATTGGTTATTTTATAATAATATTGCAACAACATTTTGGGCTGGTAAGATTTTCAAGTGGCAGCACTTTTATAAGCGATATTTATCCCGTAAAGATTATTTGGTCAGATTTTGTTTATGTGTTTATAACCGTAATAGCCATTACCGCTGTTGTGTCAAGAATTCCAGTAAGACGCATAAATACACAATGGTTCAGCTTTAGATACTAAATGATTTAAAATGTTGCCGCATTTTAATTTTTTAAGCTGCTTATTAATATTAAGGTAAAAGAACAAATGATAATAATCAATTATATGGCTACTTGTCTTTAAACAAAAAACAGTACTTTTGAAACGTTAAATATATTTTTTAAAATGAGGTATTTTGTTTTTCTTTCAATTTTGATTATGATTACAAACACGGTCAAAAGCCAGCAAGAGGCACGATTAATGCGTTTTCCCGCAGTTAATTCAAATTCTATTGTTTTTTCCTATGCAGGAGATTTATACATTGTGGATAAAACAGGCGGACAAGCACGGAGAATAACTTCGGGTGACGGTTATGAAATGTTTCCGCGATTTTCGCCTGATGGCAAATGGATAGCTTTTACTGGGCAGTATGATGGAAATACTGAAGTTTATTTAATTCCATCCGAAGGTGGAACTCCCAAAAGATTAACATATACTGCCACTCTAAGCAGAGACGATATTTCTGACCGCATGGGGCCAAATAACATCGTAATGGGTTGGTCACCCGACGGAAAAATTATATATCGTTCACGCGGAACATCTTTTAATGATTTCGTTGGAAAACTTTATTCTGTTTCTATTGATGGCGGTATTTCGCAGGAATTACCTTTGTCAACCGGCGGATTCTGCAGTTTTAACGAAGATGGAAGTAAACTGGCATTCAACAGAGTATTCCGCGAATTTCGCACATGGAAATACTACAAAGGTGGTATGGCCGACGATATAAGAATATTTGACTTTAAGTCGAAAACCATTGAAAAAATTACAGACTCCGAATCGCAGGATATTATGCCAATGTGGATTGGCAATAATATTTATTTCTTATCCGACCGCGATCGCACAATGAATTTGTTTTGCTATAATATTGATAGTAAGACAACAACCAAGATTACCAGTTTTACTGAATATGATATAAAATTTCCTTCGCATTACAAAGACGAAATCGTATTTGAAAATGCCGGCTTCATTTATCTATACAATACGACAAACAAAAATTTAAAGAAAATTGATGTCGTAATTTCTAACGACTTTGCGTTTAGCCGTGACTTCATTGCCGATGCGTCAAAAAATATTCAGGCTGTAAATCCTTCACCCGGAGGAGAAAGAATGGTTGTTAGTGCCAGAGGCGAGATTTTCTCGGTTCCTGCAAAAAGCGGAGTAACAAGAAATCTTACAAAAAAATCTTCGTCTCACGACCGCAATGCGGTTTGGTCGCCCGACGGCAAAACTATAGCTTTTATCAGTGACCGAAGCGGAGAATTTGAAATCTGGAACATTGCACAAGATGGAAGCTCAGAGCCGATACAAATAACCAAAAATGCTGACACATACTACTTTTCAGTTGAATGGTCGCCCGACAGCAAAAAACTTTTATTCAGCGACAAAAAATTACGGCTTCGTTATGTAGATGTTAATACAAAAAAAATAACGGAAGTCGCTTCAAACGGCGTGTGGGAATATAATGACTTTGCGTGGAGTCCGGACAGCAAATGGATTGTTTATACCGAGCCGCAAAAAACAGGTATGAATCAGATTATGCTTTTTGAATTGGCAACGGGCAAAAAAACTGCATTAACGGATACATGGTATGAGTCGTATAATGCTCAATTCAGTACAGACGGTAAATATATAGTTTTTATAAGCGACCGCGATTTTAACCCTGTTTACAGTCAAACAGAATGGAATACGGCTTATACCGAAATGGCCAGGATTTATCTCGTTCCGCTTGATGATAAAACCCCTAACCCACTATTTCCTAAAAACGACGAAGTAAACATCAGTACTCAAAAGAAAGAAGAAAACAATGCCAACAGCAATACAACGCCCAATG
>CAZJYL010000090.1:0-9111 GCA_964550265.1 uncultured Bacteroidaceae bacterium | reverse complement strand
TTTTTAATTAAAATTATATATAATACTTAAATGAAAGTTGTTATATTAAAAATTCATGTCCACTATATAAGGATTTTGTAAACAAAAATTATAATATAAAAAAACAATAACACGGACAAATCCCTACTCTCTCTGAGATTTTAATATTTCAATATTGGCTGAGAAAAATAAATTTTATTCAAATCTCACCGGCTTATGAAATATTAAAAAAATCTATTCCTTATAATCTTTTTTGATTATTGCTTTAATGTTTGCCCTCAAGTAAAAATTTAAATTCAATATTCAATTTTATTTATAAATGAATTAATTTTACTTCATGTTACGCTATATAACAATAGAAGAATACCTAAGTAATCCTGCTTTCATTATAGATGCTAGGGCTCCGGTTGAATATGAAAAAGGGCATATCCTAAATTCATAAAGTGTCTCGTTATTTTCCAATGAGGAGCGAGCGCATATTGGCACGGTATATATGCACAAATCGAAAGATGAGGCCATGGAGCTTGGTTATACTTATGCCAACCCTAAGCGTAAGTGGTATCTGGAAGAGGTTGCCAAAATTTCCTGCCGCAAACCAGTAGCAATTCATTGTTGGCGTGGTGGTATGCGCAGTCGTTTGTTTGCTGAGCATTTACATCAAAATGGATTTAGCGATGTAAGTGTAATTATTGGCGGGTATAAATCGTGGAGGCGCCTGTTGGACAAATACTGGAAGTCTCAAAATAACTTGTTAATTCTTGGTGGATATACGGGTAGCGGAAAAACCCATGTTCTCAGGCATCTGGAGTTTAAAGGCCAACAAATCATTGACCTTGAAAAATTTGCGTGCCATAAAGGTTCTGCCTTTGGTTCCATTGGCCAATCCATTCAGCCGACAACCGAACAGTTCGAAAACAATTTATACGACAAAATGCGCTTTTTCGATGCCAATATTCCTGTCTGGCTTGAAGATGAAAGCAGAAACATAGGTCATGTTCAGCTTCCTGCAAATTTATTTGCTCAAATGCGTAATTCCATAACTTTTTTTCTGGACATACCAAGGGAAATAAGAGCTAAACACTTAGTTAATGACTATGTTGATGCCAGCTTTGACGAATTAAAAACAGCTATTTTAAAAATATCGCGCCGCCTTGGGGGGCAAAATTTAAATTTGGCAATACGCAATCTTGAAGAGGGTAATTTATACGAAGTGGCATATATCGCTCTGTCGTATTACGATAAGGCATATAGACGCGGACTGGAATTTCATAACAATGACAAAGTTATTGTGGTAAAATCTGATACTGTTGACCCTGAAATAAACGTAAATCTAATACTGGAAAAATATGAGCAACGAAAGTGCGATTCGTCTAACACAATTTAGCCATGGCGCGGGTTGTGGCTGTAAAATTTCGCCTAAGGTTTTAAGTTCTATTCTAAGTGGCTGTATTGAGCCACAGCCTGATGCTAATTTAATTGTTGGGTACGAAAACTGCGATGATGCTGCAGTTTATGATTTAGGCGATGGTACTGCCATAATTAGCACTACCGATTTTTTTATGCCTATAGTTGACGATGCTTTCGATTTTGGAATGATTGCAGCCACTAATGCCATTAGCGATGTTTATGCCATGGGCGGTACACCACTTGTTGCAATTGCAATTTTAGGCTGGCCCATAAATAAAATTGATTCCGAAATTGCCCGGCTGGTAGTTGACGGTGGGCGTCAGGCATGCAAAAATGCAGGTATAACATTAGCCGGAGGACATAGCATTGATTCTCCCGAGCCTATTTTTGGGCTTGCCGTAACGGGTCGGGTAGAGATTAAAAACTTAAAGCAAAACAATACTGCCGGGAATGGCGACAAACTTTATCTTACCAAACCTTTGGGAATAGGCATACTTACAACGGCTCAAAAACAGTCAAAACTAAAGCCTGAGCATAGCAATACCGCCACAGAATCTATGATAAAACTTAATTCTATTGGCTGCACGTTTGCCAAATTGCCCTATGTGTCGGCAATGACAGATGTTACGGGATTCGGGCTACTAGGGCATTTGCGGGAGATGTGCTTAGGCAGCAACTTGTCGGCTATTATAGATTACTGCAAAATACCGCACTTTAATGAAATTGAATATTATATTGGGCAAAATTGCATTCCGGGTGGTACCAACAGAAACTGGGACAGCTATGGACATGATATTGAACTTGGGAATGCAGAATGGAAAACTCTTTTATGCGACCCCCAAACAAGTGGCGGATTGTTGGTTGCAGTTGATTCGCAATTTTGTAATGAATTTGAAAATATATTAGTAGAGCATAATTTGCCATCAAAATCCATTGGAACTTTAGTGCCAAGAAATGAGGCCGTTATAAAAATTAAATAGTTAAATAAACTATAATTAATTGCTTTTCGAAACCTTTCTGTTTTGTTTTTTATTCAGCAAAATTTCGTTTGCCGTTTTAATAGGAGAAAAACAATCAAAATCATGACACTCGATTACCGAAATACCATAACAAAAGTTTAACGGGTCACCATTATAACTAAGTTTATTATCAAGTTCAATTAAAATTTCTTCGACGATAATTGCATTTTTTTCCTTTACCACCAGCAAAAACTCATCCTCGTTTCTATAGCGCATGCTTAAAGCATATTTTTTTACCGCTTTTTTTAGTTCCGATGCAAAGAATCTTAGTACTTTATCACCCAAAGACTTGCTTTGATTATTAAAACGGCTAAAATTGTCAATATCAATTAAAAATAAAATTAATGTCTCTTTTTTAGAACGGTTTTTCAAATATTTATTTAAACTCTCAAATGTTGGTAACCCACTCACCGCATCAACCTGCAAACGCATGAAAATATAACTTAATTTCCGGCGGAAAATTATAACAATTACTATTGCAATTAATACTACCCCTCCCAAAATTAATAAGAATAATGCAAGTTGATCGGTTATCATAATTCAAAATTAATTTTTGTGTTTTTACCAGGTTTCAGATTTTTTATCATTGATTAAAGGTTTGCATTCAAGTTTATTGCAATATCAATTTTGATGAATAAAATTTTTCGGCATCATTTATTTTCAAAATATATAAACCTTTATCCAGTTTTTTTAAATCAATATAATTATCAGAAATTATTTCGGAATAGACGATACTGCCAAGTGAATTATATACCTGAAGCTGTTTGCCTACAAAATAATTATCAACAAATACAATTCCTTCGCTGGGATTTGGATAAACCGAAAAATATTGTTTTTCGGTATTCTCTACCCCAACCTCTACAGCATCTATCCACATACGCAAAACAGGATCTCCAAGCAAATTATTGCAATAATGTACCCAGCGCTGAGCTCCAAATTCGTATTCTCCGGTTAAATCTACCCATGGTGCTGTTGCTATCTTAGACATTATAAACGCGTTACCAATATGCCGTTCCTTTATTGCAGGATTATAAATTGCATTAACAAATTCACGATTCAGGTGTTGCGACGGGCCTTCGGTCTGGCCTTCGTTGAACCAGCCATACCGTGAATTCACGATACAGGCGGCCAGATAATTATTAAGAGTTAAAGACATTTCGGCTATACAATCATCGAAATCAAAAGAACCGCACAAACATCCATGAGAATACAAAAGCCCGTAAGAATGATCGCTGCCATTCATTAAATTAAAAACAGTATTGTTTAATTCCATATCACTCATTCGCATCATATACAGTTGCGAAGAATGCCCTACATGGTAAATGAAAGATGAGCCACTGTTTAACATAGGTCTTAGTTCAGGCAAATCCCATCGGAAAATATATTGTTCTGCAACAGTATCCCATCTGTCATATAAAGTGTCTATTGTATTTGTTGCCGAAGGTATTCCCGTAGTGGTATAGCCATTGTCGCTGTGATTATCAATTAAAAGTTCAAGATAATCCTTACCCAAGCTCAGCGGAATATCCAAAAGCATTTCGCCCAACAATATTATTTTATTCAAATCTGTGAGGATTGGATACTTCTGATACTTGATGGTTTTATTAACCAATGTATTTAATTCAATAACATTATCAACAGGGAAACGGCCTATTGCAATTTCCGGTAATAAATCAACCGAATCCTGCAATGCTTCGCCGTAAATACCATTGCCGTTGGCATCGAAATTTCCGTCAAGTGCCGAAAAATACAAGTCGGCCAGGATATCGTTATCTTCATAGCCGCTGCCCGATACAACATTGCAGTATAAACCCCTGTATGCAACCTTGCCAACATCACCACCAAGCAAAACATATTCAATGGAATAATCCTGATATTGTTCTATAATAAAATTTCTTATTTTGTCGGCTGCATCGTTTCCTGCCACTGCAGATAATATACTATCGGTTGTGGCAATACGGGTGAAAATATTTAAACTATCATAAAAGTTTTTTAAAGGATTGAACTTGGGCTTAAGATTAGAGTTGGTTATTATAAGGAAATTATAGTTGCCGGTGTTTTCTTTTTGCGGATATAAGTCAATAATATTTTCATTTTGAGCCAACAACCTAACCCGTTTAAGAGCATTTTGCGATGAGGTTAAATTTTTCAATGCTTTTTGCGATTGAGCCGATTGTTTTGTGTGAATAATTATTTTAACATTTGCAAAATAACTTAACCTTCCCGTTATGGGATTCCATCTAAGAGGTGTAAATTTTCCCAGAGCAAAAGAAAACCCATTCAAATATTGTGTAACAAGGTCGCTGCTAAATTTTTTGGGATAAAGTTCATCGTTTAAGTAAACATTATCTAAGGTCTGTTTGTTTCCATTATTGCCAATGCTGTACTGATAATCGGGCTGTATAGGTGGCAAAAAATAGGTACCCTGAA
This sequence comes from uncultured Bacteroidaceae bacterium, assembly GCA_964550265.1. Lineage (GTDB taxonomy): Bacteria > Bacteroidota > Bacteroidia > Bacteroidales > DTU049 > GWF2-43-63. The sequence goes on along the minus strand of CAZJYL010000090.1, from coordinate 4,276 downwards.
TTATTACTTCATTACCCAATTCATATTCAAAAGACTCTACCTCGCAGCCCGGCGGCAACAATAACGAAACCTGCTTATATGGCATTACGGGTTTGCCAACTGCACCATATTGCTGTGTGCCGGCAAAAACCACAGTTTGAAAATTGCCATTATCCACAATATTGTAATTGCCAAACCTATATGTATGTTCAATAGTTTGCGCGAAAGATAACGAAATAGATAGTCCAAACAATACAAGTAAAAGCAGCGAACGCATAAGTGCCTTAATTTTTGTGCAAAAATAGATTTTTTAAATGCATGAATAAATAAATTTATTGCATAAAAAAAATTGATATAAAATACTGAATAATTTGAAAACTCAGTTTAATACTCAATTATTCTGTCGCAATTTATCCATTCATCATCTATAGTCATTCCGATTTTTTCATATAAATCCAATGCCGTTTTATTCCAGTTCAGCACCTGCCAGCGTATTCTAACGCATTTTTCGGTCCTTGCAATATCAAAAATCTCATCTAAAAGCCTTTTCCCCACTCCATTTTTTCTAAACTGAGGCTTAACATATAAATCGTCAAGATATAATGACTTGCCAACCCAAGTATAATAAGCAAAAAAATAAAGAGCTATTCCCATTATATTCCCATGCTGGTCTTCGGCCAAAATACATTTAAAAAAATCTTTTTCTTTACGCATTTGTTCAACTGAATTGCTGACTTTTTCCGGTGCTTTTTCAAACAAAGCCAGCTCTTTTATCATATCAAGAATCTCGGGAAAATCAGCTTCAACAGCCTGCCGCAGTTTTATTGTCATTTTTTGTGGGAATTATCTGATTATTAGTTTTTCAACAACTTCATCATGGAGTCGTTTATTTACAGCCTTTATTATATCGGTTTGCATATAAATTAATTCATTGCGCAAGGCCGGTTCGTCCACTTCTATATATAATACAGGACCATCTAGATAAACATTCTTTGTGTGCCGGGCAACCAATTTACCGGCTATTTCGGGCCATGCAGCAATTAATGTTTCACTATTCATTCTGCTGCGCAGTTTAAACTTATCTATTAATTGCCGTAATACTTCTGCAACACTATATTGATTATCATAATTATTCATGCCAAATGCGAAATTATTAAAAATTATAATTGAGTCATTTATCTTACTTAATTTTGTAAAAAAAATAATATGGAAATTTTTGCTCATTATTTCAGACTTGCTTTTCTTGCTGCACTTATTATTTTACCGGTGGCAGCAGCCATGTTTCTTGCCATAAAAACAAAAATCCGAAAAAATCCTGATGATAAAACATTGACTCCCCGATTGAAATTTTATAAATCTTTGATGATAATATCGGGAATATTCATCCCAATTTATTTTTTTATTTATTCACAGTTTTTACAAGGAGTGCCTTATCTGAAATATCAAACCGATAAGCAATTTATCAACGAGCAATTAAAGCCATTCATGAACGATAAACTGCCTAATGATAGTGCCAAATCACAATTTGAAAAAGAAGCTATGCGTTATTTAAAAGAAAAATACAAGGATGCCATTTATTTAAGCAGTTTTAAATATAATAAAACAGACTCGTTGGAATTTAATTGCTTAATACATTATATAAATAATCCAAATCTTACCGACAGTGCCAAATCGGCTTTCAGAGACAGTTTAATTAACATTAACTAAAACCTATACAAAAAGCAACATATAAATAAATATCTTTGTAAAAAAAATATATGGAATTTTCGTGGTATGAATTTGTGATTTTGCCAATACTTATTTTTCTGGCACGTATTGCCGATCAAAGTGTTGGTACTTTACGACTTATTTTTTTGGCACGAGGAATTAAATTTTGGGTTCCCGTATTGGGCTTTTGTGAAGTAATTATTTGGCTGCTTGCGGTTGGACAAATATTAAATGATTTAACCAATTGGATTGCCATTATTGCCTATGGTGCAGGTTTTGCAAGCGGAAATTTAATAGGTATGTGGATAGATGAAAAATTATCCATCGGCACATTGATTGTAAGAGTTATACCCCGATTTGACGCAAGCAATTTAATTGCAGATTTAGCCTCTAAAGATTTTGGCGTTACAATAATGGATGCCAGTGGCTCAAGAGGTCCGGTTAAAATAATCATGTCAACTATAAAACGAAAAGACCTGGCTGCGTTTATTGAAATTGTGCACACACATAATCCTAATGCATTTTATACTGTTGAGGATGTAAAAACTGTTTCTGATGGAGTTTTTCGTTCATCAAAGAAAAAATCAATATTCTCTTTCAACAGCAGAATAGGCAAATAAGATTTTTTATTTTTCAGCCAGTTTTTTATAAAAAGAAAGTATTTTTTCTATAGTATCCTCTATATTATATTCTCTTTCCATGCGTTTTTTGGCAGCTTCGGCCATTAACTTTCTTTTATCATCATTTCTATACATATAATTAATTGCATTTGCAATAGCTTCAGGATTTTTACGAGGAACAACCAAACCGCTTTCGCCATCCATAACCAGTCCCCTGTTCCCCGGAATATCAGTAATAACTGGTGCAACCGATAAGCTCATGGCTTCAATTACCGATTTGCATATTGCCTCACCATAAATAGAACTTAATACAAAAAGTGACGAGTTTTTTACCAGCCCCAACGAATCACTGCGATAACCGGTGAATATAATATTGTCTTTTAAAGGGCTTTTTTTAACTATTTTTTTGATGTTGCCGGATAAAAGACCATTACCTATTAATAATAAATAAAAAGAGATGTGTTTATCAATATAATGGGTTGCCCTGATTAAATACTTCAGCCCTTTCATAGGACGTGCGTTCGCCACCATGGAAACAACAAAAGCATTTTCGGGAATATTAAATTCTTCGAATGAAACTTTATCTATATTGGCATACCACTGTGGATTATGACCTTTCGAAATACAAAAGGCGTTTTTTTTACCAAACAGTTTGTTTCTGTTAATCAAATCTGCAACAGCCGGTGCAATACACCACACGGCATCTGCACGTTTATTTAGATATTTGAAATAAGAAAATGGGTCCCACCAATGAATATTTCCGCAATATCCCCGATAAAGAACCACCTTTACATTAAGACCTTTAGCTGCCTTAAGCCCATTAATTATAGCCTTTCCATAAAAAATATGAACAATATCATACTCTCCTTCAATAAGTTCTTTTCTGATAAAATTTATTTCAGTTTTGTCAAGTTTTTTTTCAGCTAAAAAATCTATTACTCTGATTCCTGCATCTAAAAATACCGGAGTGTATTCTGCCGTTTTTGGTGTCATAATGGTTATATTGGCACCTTTGCTTTTTAAGCCCAACATCAGTTCAGCTTCGGGCCTGGACGAATTAAGCCCGCTATAATTACTAATTACAAGAATTTTTAAATTCGACATTTATTGCAAAATTAATAAAACAGGAGCAATTAAGTTTGTTTAATGAAAAGTACCTTGTAAAAAAAACCGGTCTGCTTTTGGCAGACCGGACCCAATTAAAAACAAAGCATTAAAGCTTTATTTTCTTTTCGATTTCTTCGACATACACCCTGAAATGTTTGTCGGTATCGATAAGATTTTTTACTGTTCTTACAGCATGCAAAACTGTTGCATGATCTTTGCCACCAATATCCACGCCAATACTTGCAAGCGAATTTTTTGTCATTATTTTGGCAAAATACATAGCCAGCTGACGAGCCTGAACAATTTCGCGCTTACGCGAGGTACTATGCATCTGCTCAATAGAAATGTTGAAATAATCGCATACCATTTTCTGAATGTAGTCAACTGAAATTTCTCGTTTCGAATTGCGTACATATTGGTCTATCATGGTTTTTGCCAAATCAATAGTAATCGGCTTGCGATTGAATGACGAATGAGCAACCAATGATATCATTGCGCCTTCTAATTCACGAATATTGGTAGATATACTATAGGCCAGGTATTCAATTACATCATCAGAAATAGTTATTCCGTCTTTATGTAATTTCTTTCGAATAATGGCAATACGTGTTTCAATATCGGGAACCTGCAAATCGGCTGCCAGCCCCCATTTGAAGCGTGACAACAATCTGGGTTCAATGCCTTCAAGCTCTACAGGCGGCTTGTCGGATGTAAGAATTATTTGGTTTCCCTTTTGATGTAAATTATTGAATAATTGGAAAAACACATCCTGTGTTTTAAGTTTGTTTGCCAAATTATGAATATCATCCATAATCAGCACATCTATCATTTGATAAAAATGAACGAAATCGTTGGTTGTATCA
>CAZJYL010000089.1:0-9205 GCA_964550265.1 uncultured Bacteroidaceae bacterium | reverse complement strand
GCATAATAATTTGTGACTGAGGAGTGTCAAAATGAGCCCAATATATTATATTTTTACCAGTGGCTTGCTGAGTGTATAAACGTTCGGCAGGAACATCTTTCAGTACATTCGGCACAATATGCTTTTTGTTTAAAACACTTGTTAAATCTGCTATATTCATGTCGCCATAATACAGAACATGATGTTTAAATCCAAGCAAAGACTTAATAATGTCAACGGCTTCGGTAGCTGTCATTGCTTTTAGCTCTTTTTCGCTAAGCTGGTCATTCATTGGGTTTTTAGGTCCATAAATACCGTAGCCGACTAAGTAGCTGAAAACATATTGCATGCTTTTTTTGGCATCAGCCCTTGATTTCATTTCATCGTTGATTAAATTAGTCCAGGCTTCTTTATCCGGAGATGCATTAGCCAAAAGTTCTTCGAAAAGTTCAAGACCTTCAACAAAATTACTGCTCAAACCACTGAGTTTTACATAAACTTCATCTGCAGAGTTGAATACATTAAACTCGCAACCAATGCTATAAAACTTTTTGCTGATTTCTTCAGCAGTCATTTTATCTGTTCCTATGTATTTGATATAATCAATGGCATAAGAAAGTTTTTTGTCATTATTGCTTCCCATGTCAAAAACATAGTACATGCTAAAGGTTTCGTTTTCTTTATTTTGCACGTAATATAAAGGGATATTTGATTTGAGATTAGAGGTTGCAATATCTCTTTCGAAATCAACATAAACCGGTTCAATTTCATTAACTTTTGATTCTTTAACCTTTCTAAGCATGCCAGACTCCATGTCGCGGTTCATGTCAAGTTTAGTCAACTTGTTCTTTGCAATTTTCTTGATAGACTCGTCTTTTCCGGTTTCCTTATAAACTATAACATAATTGTCTTTAAAATTTGCGTTAGCAAAATCTACAATATCTTGTTTGGTAAATTTTGCCATACGGTCAATTTTGGATATATATACATCCCATGGCTGACCTAAAATAAATGCATCTACATAAGCATGAGCTCTGGAGTCATTATTTTCAAATTCTTTTATCTCTCTTAATTTAAGGTCGTTAATAATGGCAGGCAAGAGCCAGTCTTCGAATTCGCCTCTTTTAATTGCTTCAATTTGCTCTAAAAGCAAGTCGCGAACTTCTTTTAAGGTTTGTCCTTCTTTAGGTGTTCCATAAAGAATTTGAACCGAATAATCTTTAAGTATATAGCAACCTGAACCGGCTTTCAGAGTTTTCTGCTTTTTATTAAGATTTAAATCAATCATTCCGGCAGCACTATTTGAAAGAATCATGTCAAGCAGTTCGAGTTTCAGAGCATCATCGGTGCCAGCACCTGGGAAGCGGAATCCAAGCATAACATTTGCTGCATCCGGTCCAAGAACAGTTTTTTCAACAGGACTGGTAATTGGCTTTTCTACAGCAGGGGTAAAAGGCGGAACATTTCCGGGTTTTAAATTGCCAAAGTAATGGTCAATGATTTTTATTGCTTCATCCGGATTAAAATCACCTGACAATGCAATTGCCATATTATTTGGAACATAATATTGGGAATGGAACATTCTGATGTTTTTCATCGAAGGATTTTTAATATGTTCCTGTGTTCCAATTGTAGTTTGAGTACCATATTCATGGGTGGGGAATATTCCTTCGAGAAGAGCAGTAAACACTTTACGAGAATCAGATGTAAGGGTCATGTTCTTTTCCTCGTAAATTGTTTCTAGCTCGGTATGAAAACCTCTTAACACAGGATTTGCAAAGCGATCGGCCTGAATAAAAGCCCAATTATCAAGTTGATTTGAAGGGATATTTTCAACATATACAGTTTGCTCAAGAGAGGTATAGGCATTTGTTCCTTCCGCACCTATCGATGTCATAAGTTTGTCGTATTCATTAGGAATGGCGTATTTTGATGCTGCAAACGATACACTGTCGATAATTTTGTACATAGCCGCTCTTTCTTTTTCATCGGTTAAAGTGCGGTATATTTCAAACAATGAATCAATTTTGGCAATTAGTACAGATTCTTTTGCATAATCTGATGTTCCAAAGTTTGGAGTTCCTTTAAACATCATGTGTTCGAAATAATGAGCTAATCCGGTAGTTTCGTGTGGGTCATTTTTACTGCCGGCTGCAACAGCTATGTAGGTTTGTATTCTCGGCTCATTTTTATACACAGTCATATATACTTTTAATCCGTTATCTAAAGTATAAATACGTGTATTGAGCGGATCATTGGCAACAGTTTCATATTTATAATGATGTGTTGCGTTTTGGGTTCCAAACCCTGGGTCGGTGACTTTTTGGGCAAAACTTAAGGAACTAAAACCTATTAGCCCAAAGAATGTCAGTAGAAAAACAATTATTCTCATCATGTTATTTATTTTTGTTTTACATTTCGGGGTTAAGATTAAAAGTATCAATAAACATTGATACTTCTGGATTATTCTCAATTGCGCTGTTAAGTTTTTCTTGCGCCAAATCCGATATATTTGTTTTAATTTTTTCTTTTTCTATCATTTTTGTCAACAACATAACATCATCGTTTTTCAAAATATTTCGCATTGATTGAATAATGTGGTTTCTTTCTGCATCAATCTCTGCCTTCTTCATTGGTCCGTCTATAGTTATTTCAATATCTTTTTCATTTTTTATGTCAATAGTAGAATTTATTAAAATAGAATAAAGATTAATTTTTGAGGTTTTTATAGATTCGCAATATTCTCCCCAGCATGATATCAATTTATCCCGATCAAATTTTTCGCACTTATGAATTGATTTTACATCATTGCTAAGTTCGTTTATTTTTTGTTGAATACTTATTTTATTTGGACTTGGAATATGTTTTTGTTCATCATCTTTAGTTTTTTTCGGAGTAGGTGTGGAATAGACAATTTCTTCTGATTCCTGTACGGCAGAAGAGTTTTCAGCCTCAGTTATTTTTTTTTTTACTTCATTTTGTTCATCAAGTTTAGTCAAAATCAAGCTTAGCTGTAAGAAAAGGTTTTCGAGGAACAAGCCCTTAATATTACTTTGCCGGTAATTAAATTCAGCTTGTGTTAGCATGTCGAGTGCAGAAGTTAATAAATATTCAGGGCTGTTGGACGCTTGCTCTGAATACCGTTTTGTCATTTGTTCACCTGCTTCAAGAAGAGCTAATGTAGATTGACTTCGAGCCATAAGCAAATTACGAATATGGTTGCTTAAACCGGAAATAATATGTTGACCGTCGAAGCCACTTGCCGTAATATTATTGAGCAAAACCAAAGCATTGATATAATCTCCATTTATAAAGAAATCGGTAAATTGGAAATAATTGTCGTAATCAAGAATGTTTAAGTTTTCAATTACCGAGCGATAATTAATGTTTTTACCGCTAAATGTTACCATTTGGTCAAATAATGACAAGGCATCCCGCATGGCGCCATCAGCCTTTTGCGCAATTATATGCAATGCATCCGAATCTGCCTCAACACCTTCGTTATCAGCAACATATTTGAGATATCCTGCAATATCTTCTGCGGTAATACGCTTGAAATTATAAATCTGACAACGGGATAATATTGTTGGAATAATTTTATGTCTTTCTGTTGTTGCCAGAATGAACTTGGCATAAGGAGGCGGTTCTTCAAGTGTTTTAAGAAAAGCATTGAAAGCTGCCTGAGACAACATGTGAACCTCGTCAATTATATAAATTTTATATTTACCTTCCTGAGGTGGAACTCTTACCTGATCTACTAAATTTCTGATATCTTCCACCGAATTATTTGAGGCAGCATCAAGTTCATGGATATTGAAAGATGCTGAATCGTTGAAAGAACGACACGAAACACACTCATTGCAGGCTTCGCCATCAGGTAATAGATTTGTGCAGTTAATTGATTTTGCCATAATGCGGGCGCATGTAGTTTTACCTACACCCCGCGGTCCGGTAAATAAAAAAGCCTGCGCCAGATGATTGTTTATAATAGCATTTTTAAGTGTCTTAACGATATTATCCTGACCAACAACCATTTTAAAGGATGCCGGACGATATTTTCGTGCTGATACAACAAAAGAATTCATCTTTTTATAAATGCTAATAAATGCAAATTTAGTTTTTTTTATTTAATGGCCTTTATGGATTTCAAATATTTTTAATTTTCATTATATGAAATAACGCTTTTCAAATCAAAAAAAGCCACCATAAGTGATGGTGGCTTTTATGTGTTTTTCAATAATTCAGAAAAATACTATCTCTGAATAGTCAAGTAATTGCGGAATGTATTATTATTACCGCTTACGTTCAGAATGTAAGTTCCGTTTGAAAGATCCAGTAAGTTTACAGGAATAACAGAAGCATCATTTACAAGTAACATATCCATTACTTTTTGTCCGGTCATGCTAATAAGCTCAAATCTGTAATTACCGCTTGGCAATTCGCTTAAATCAAGATTAAGCATATTAGTTGCAGGATTTGGATAGTAGGAAATGTGTAAAGCAGGATCTTCGATAGATGTACATGTGGTTACAGTAATCACAATACTGTCAGAGCCTACACAACCCGCAGCTGTTGTAACTTCAACAGAAATTGTATTGTTACCAACATTAAGCTCAGAACCATTAACTGTTTCGCTTTGACCCGTACCGCCAGTTGACCAATCATAAGTTGAACCCGGATTACCCGCATTAAGAGTTACTGATGCAGTATCGCAAAGGGTAATGTCAGTGCCAAGATTAACCACAGGCAAAGGATTGACTGTAACAACTGTATCTTTTGATGCCGTGCAACCTAAATCATTTCCGGCAACAACAGTGTATGTTGCAGTTGTTGTAGGAATAAAAGCAGCAGGGTTTTGATCTGTTGAACTAAATCCTGCAGGACTTGATGTCCATGTATAAGTACATGGGAATATAGCTCCGCCATTAATCTCTACTAAGTCAACATATAAATTCCACATATTAGCATTTGAGTAACAATTAAAGCCAAAATAATATGTTCCGCTTGCTGTAGGAGTGAAAGCTATATTAGCTTGTTCATAAGTGTTATTAGTTAATGAAGCACCACCATTATTATCCCATAATACATCGGTTTGTGCTGCAACAGTGTTTGCATCACCTACAGTTACTTTTAGTTTTTCTGAAAAATATGAACTTTCAACTTTATACCAAAATGAAATATTATATGTTACTCCATCAACTAAATCTAGTGCGGGTGTGATTGCCCAGGTATTTGCTGGTGCACTTGAAGTATAAGGATAATATAAGCTGCCACTACCTTCATACGCTGAAGAACCATTTATCCAGTTATTACCAGTTCCGGCATTTATAATAGTCCATCCGGCAGGAGGCCATGATTCAAATCCTTCGGAAAAATTAACCAAACTATTCATATTTGAGATGGCACTGGCTGCTAATTGTACAGAATCGCCAAAACAAATATTATTATCCGATAAAGTAATTACTACATTTGTTGGTATAGGATTAACAGTAATTAAAACCGAGTCAATTGCAGCGCAGCCATTATATGTTCCGCCTGAATTATCGGTTGCAACAACACTGTAATATCCTGTAGCAGCAGGTGAGAATGAAGGTGTTGCACCTGCTATATTGCCTGGTTGCCATATATAAGAGTATCCTGTATTTGTACTGGTAGCTTCAAAATTTACAGTGTCGTTTTGACAAATAGTAGCTGGTGTAGCATTAACTGTAATTGCAGGAGCATCTACTACAGAGGCAACAACCTGAACTCTGGGGCTTGCACATTTTGCCATACCGGATAAAATAAATTTCGGCAAGGAATTCATTGTTCCACTACCGGCTGTTTGAGCACATAATGTAGCCGGTGCTTGATTGTCGGCTCTGAAGTATGCCGTTGCAGCATAGCTTTTTGAATCATATTTAACAGTAGAACTAGTACCACCTCCATTATTATTACTCCAGCATGTTTCTATAATTATATTGGATGCGCCATCCCAGTTGAATGGTGTAGTAAAAGTAATGGTGTTGATTCCTACTATTGTAGTTAGACTTGAAGTGGAATAAACCTCAGTAAGTCCTGTTTGCAATGAGGTAGATAAAGAAGTTAAACTTGTATGCCCGATAGACATATTGAATGAAGAATATGAAGCACTTCCTGAGGCAACTTCAAAGGCCAATGCTGTAATATTTCCGGCACCTAATCCGGCAGTCGCTAATTCAGATGCAGTAATAATATATTGAGCTTTCATACCACCATAAAGATGATAAAAAGGACTTTCATGTCCTGTGCTAGTAGAAGCGCCAGTACCAATTGTTGCAATAGATGGTGCAAAACTTGTTGCTTCAACATAATAATTTGTGGTAGTAGATATTTCAGGGGTTTCCCATGGAGAACCTGTGCCTAATACAGTGCCACCGACAGCTGAAGAATACCAATTAATTGTTGAACCGGCAGTAGCTGTTGCCTGCAATGAAACAGTACCTGTTCCGCAACGTCCGTCAGGAGTGGTTGAAAGAATTTTGTTATTAAAATCAACTAATACCGGATTAGATGCAACTGAAACAGGAGTGCCATTATGGCATGTTACAACACACTGATAATATGTAACTTGATTAGGTGTTGTGTAATATCCCTCTAAAGTGGCACCGGAAATGTTATTATATGTGACGCCATCGGTTGAGCTTTGCCACTGATAGCTATTACCCGTTCCTGTTATTGGATTTTGCATGTGTAAAATTACTGCATCACCATAGCATAACGAAGTAGAAGATGAAATTGTATTACCCGGTGCAGGTGTGGTGCAAGTAAAAGTTGGAGGCGTTAAGTTTTCATCGGCTCCTATATCGGGGAACATAGAATCGCGAGTGTCTCCATCAATATCTGTTGTGATAAAGGGTACAACAAGTCCTACACCATTAAGTGCTGCTAAAGTAGTGTGTAAATCGGCTGTACTTACATAAAACGGGTCAACAGATAAAGATTTATTATCCTGGCTGCTGGCAGTTGTCCAATCGGCCAAAGAAGTTCTGTTTGCAGTATAATATCCGATAAAGCTGTTTGTACCGGGGAAAACATAAAGATCATTATAATTTGAGTTAAATGTTGAACCGGTTCCTTTATAAATTGCATATCTTAAGGAAGTTGCATTAGGAGTAGAGAAGTTTGCAAAAATATTATTAGCTAAATTATGATTCCCGTTTGTGCCTATATACATTGCTGCACTAGAAGGAAAGCCGTCTTCGGTAATTGAAACAGAGTTGTAAAAAACATTGCTGCTTCCGGTACCCGAACTTCCAACTTCAATACCTCTGATAAGTATTGTTGAAGTTGCAGTTGCTATAGCATGATGCAAGTTCGAAACCATATTGTTGTAAATATTTGCAACAGCACCTGAAACTATTTCAACCCTGATGCCATATATATAATAGGATGAACTAGTACTGGTAGTTCCAATAGTATATACATTATTGTTGGCTATATTATTGTTTGTTCCACTTGTGTTTTGCGAGAAAATTCCATTTACCGAAGCACCGGTAGAAGTTACATTACGTACAATGTTATTAATAATGGATACGTTTTTTAAATAGGTAGCTCTAATACCTGCGGGCGCTGTGCTACCCATTCCAATATCATTAATAGAATTAGCTCCTACTATGCATGATTCAATATAACAGTATTCATCAGGATATGTAGTTGATGTCCCATTCAGAATAATTCCCTGATAGGCGTTTTCTACTGTAACATTATAATACGTGTTATTGGAATTAGTTCCTGTGGCATTAGTTGCAGACGTAGATGTATATTGATAAATACCAATTGAAGAGGTGTTTGCACGATTTAGTGTAATCTTACAATTGGCTATAGTATTATTTTGGGCACCATTGGTAGCAGATGCGTTTTTAATAAAATATCCGTATTCCAGGGCTGAACCACTGGCTATTGTAACGTCTATTCCATTAAATGTAAAATAATCACCTCCACTGATTGTGAAACCTGCATCATTAGTTGCTGCAGTTCCTGTTGGTTTTAATACCGGATTGGAGCCGGCTCCACTTTTTACAAAAGAGATATGATTGGTGCTAGTACCTGTACCAGTAATAACAGGACAATTTTCGGTAAATGTTTGACCGGCAGTTACATTAAATATAACCGTATTGGAAATCCCATGCAAATTTAAATGATTTATAGCTTCAGTAAAAGATGCAAAGTTCCCTGTACCATCATGCAACATTGGATTTGATGTAGGCAGCAGATTATTGATTGTGTAATAACCATGTAGCGGGTCAATTGGGTTTGAGATTAATGAAACCTCATCAATTGCTGCCGGTGGGTTATAAATACCTGATACATCACTTTTCCAAGTAAAAGCCAAACGATATGTAGTGCCGGGAGTGCCTGTAAGGTTAATAGTTTCAGTATTCCATGCCGTGTTATTTAACTTATACATGCCGTTATTTGCACCCGGTCCCGAAACCCGACAAGCTACATTTATTTCATTAGTGGTTACAGGAGTACCCATATCTGCAACTGTACCAAAATACACTCTCATGTTATCATAATCGGATGTTCCTGCACCTTCACCATTGGCTTTCCATTTGAATGTAAGCGTTAATAAGCCTTCGCCTGCAGGAATGGTTACATCATAATAAAGATGCTGCCTGGTACTGAATTGTGAATATGTCCAGCCTGTACCTCCGTCAGAAGAAACGTATGCACAATTACTCCCTGCACTTGGAGTTGGTGCTAAACCAACAACCCAACCGTCAGTTGAGGAGTTTACGGCAGTCCAGTTGTTTGCAGCCGGAGTTGCCCCATTTTCGAAGCCCCCATCTCCGGTAGGGGAGATAAGAACTGTTTGCCCATAAGACATGTGAATATCAACAGGGCAAAACAAAATAATAGAAGTTTTCTCATATAAGTTGATTTTAATTAATTTCCCAAAAATTCCTCATTATGGATTTTTGATGTATGCAAATTTAAGTAATAAATATTCAAATTGTTCATTAGAACAATATTTTTTTTTCACAATTATTTAAAATCCCCATTGCTCGATAAAAAATGTTTCTATTTTCTTGATTTTTTTGTTTAATTTTTTCATCACGAAAAAAAGTAAAAGCCTGCCCGGCTCAAGGGTACAAAAAGAATTATAAATTTATTTTGAAAATTTACTCGGACAACAATAATAGAAAATAAATAGGGTCTGCTGAAAAAGTCTGAGGTGCGCCAGCTTTGAGGCGACAAGACG
>CAZJYL010000088.1:0-9279 GCA_964550265.1 uncultured Bacteroidaceae bacterium | reverse complement strand
GATTTAAAAGCTATAGACAAACAAAAACAAACCCAGCGAAAGCAGCGCGAAAAGATGATTCGTGTTTCACTTGTAGGATATACCAACGTTGGTAAAAGTACGCTGATGAATGTTTTGTCGAAATCTGATGTTTTTGCCGAAAACAAACTTTTTGCAACTCTTGACACTACCGTAAGAAAAGTAACCTATAATTACCTGGCATTTTTGTTAAGCGACACTGTTGGCTTTATTCGTAAACTGCCGCATCATTTGGTAGAGTCTTTTAAATCAACACTTGATGAAATACGCGAAAGCGATTTATTACTTCATATAATAGATGTTTCGCACCCAAATTATATCGAGCAAATGGAAACCGTAAATAAAACGTTGTTCGAAATAGGTGCGGGTGACAAACCGGTTTTGTTTGTTTTTAATAAAATCGACTTGTACAAACATAAAGAAACTTTTATGGAAGACGAAACCGATAAAACATCCCAGCAATTACTGGAAGAAAGCATAGTTGGCAAAATACAACAGCCTTCGGTTTTTATTTCTGCAAAAAAGAATATTAATATAGAGAAATTAAAAGATAACTTATTTGAACAAGTTAAAAAACTTCATACGGGAAAATATCCCGGTACGGTACCGTTTTATTAATGGTTAGAACAAATAATCCGTAGAGAGGAATTTTGAGTTTCTTGAATGCAGTATTTTACGAAGTATTTCCTTGTTTAATTCATTATCTCTTGCCGCAACAAGAGTTCTGATTGAAAAAACACGCAGTGCATCGCTTACCGAAAGTGTTCCTTCAGCCGAATCTTTTCTGCCCGTAAACGGAAAAGTGTCAGGTCCGCGCTGGCATTGACTATTTATATTTACGCGGCATAACTGATTAACCATAGGGTCGATAAGTCGGGCTATTAACTCATAATCATTTCCAAAAATACTTGCCTGTTGCCCTACATCAGAATCCTCGATATAAGAAATAGGAACGGCAATATCATCAAATGGGACAATAGGAATTACTGGTCCAAATTGCTCCTGATGATAAATTTGCATTTTGTCGTTGACGGGATAAAGTATTGCCGGATGAAAGAATGTACCATCATTTGGTTTTCTATCTGTATTTATAAGTTTTGCACCATATTTAACGGCATCATTAACATAAGCCTGCATCATTTCAACCTTACCTGTTTCGGGCAGTGGTGTAAGAAAAATATCAGGCTCCCATGGCAATCCGTATTTAAGCTCACTTACGGCTTTGCTGAATTTATCAAGAAAAATATCAGCTATTTTTTTATGTACAAACAGAATTTTCAATGCAGTACAACGCTGCCCGTTGAATGACAATGCGCCTAATACACATTCTTTAACTGCCAAATCAATATCAGCATCTTTCAGCACAATTGCAGGGTTTTTAGCACCCAGCCCGTAAACCGATCTAAGACGGTTTGGTTTAGGATGATTTGAAGCAATTAAATTTGCAACCGAAGCAGAGCCAATAAAGGCAAATACATCTATTTTGCCAGATTTCATTAAAGGAGTGATTATGGTTTTGCCATCTCCGTAAATAATATTAACAACGCCAGGAGGAAAAGAAGTTTTAAATGCTTCAAGTAAAGGCCGCAGCAAAAGAATTCCATATTTAGCAGGTTTCAATATCGCAGTATTTCCCATTATCAAGGCAGGAATCAATGTAGTGAAAGTTTCATTGAGCGGATAATTATATGGGCCCATACACAATACCACTCCAAGCGGTGCTCTTCGTATCTGTGCAAAAATACCCTGTTCAAACACAAAACGGGAACTTATTCTGTCAAGTTCTTTTAAAGAATTAATTGTTGCTTCAATATATTCTATTGTTCTGTCAAATTCCTTTTGCGAATCACTTAAGTTTTTGCCGATTTCCCACATTAATAAATTAACTATTTCCGAACGCCTGGCACTCATCTTTGCGATGAAATTTTTCATGCAGGCTATTCTTTCGGCAACCGACATTGTAGGCCATAAGCTCTTGCCTTTATCGTAGGCTTTTACAGCACTGTTAAGAGCCAAAACTGCTTCCGATTCGGTGAGCATCGGATAGCTGCCTATGTTTATTCGCGTCAACTCGTTTTTTTCAATCTGGCAAACAGGAGACAACACATCCTCTATATCACCATCCCAAATACAAATTTCTCCATTAATCAAATATTCTTTTTGCTCTATTCTGTTAACAAAAAATTCTTTGGGAATTTTGTTTGTTTTAGAAAAAATTGAAGCCATAAATTTTAAATTAAAAATTTAATTTTAAATAAACACTCTTTGAGCCTTATTGAGCTATCCTGTCAATTAGGCCATTTTTACGAATGACTGATTTTATTTCGGAATAAGGTATGGTAACATCGAAACTTCCTGCTGCATAACATGCAATTTCATATACATTATAATGAAATGTAATACCCGACTCAGACAATATGAAATTTGGTGTTATTTCAATATATTCAGCAAAAAAGCCATTGTCTTCTAATAATTCATTTGATTTTAGTCCAATATCAATACGCAGTTGTCTGTTTATAGCTTTTTCAAGCTCTATTTTATAATTATTTGTAAAAACATCGTCGAGTGTCAGAAACTTTTGACTTTCGAAATCATAAACATAATTAGAAGAGCCATAATATCCATGTGCTCCGCCCAAATAAGAATATTCAGAAGACACAATACCCATGAGTCCGTTTTTTTGAAATACTATATGAATATCATCAAACACTTCCCAGTTGGATGTATATGAATCCGCTTCAACTTCACCGCTTTCATAAACTGAGGTGTATTCCTGAATATAAGCTATATCAATGTTTTTAATTATGTCGTCAGGATATTTAACATCAATAGTTAAAACTTCATTCATGGAACAAATGGCATTAACAAACCTGAGCGAGTCTTCCTTATTAGTATTTGCAGCAGGAACCGGATATACATGTTCTACAACCAGAGAAGATGAGTCGCGGCCATCCTCTCCGTCATAATATATATATCTTTCAGCCTTAAAATAAAGATAATCAAAAGGGACGGCTTTGTCTGAAGAGGTTAAGGGCATTAAGAATTCGACCGGTTCCGAATTACTTTTTTCTTTTATCTGCAATTTTAATATATTGTTTTTTGACAAGTCTATTACAGCCTCATAAAACAAGTCTGACGTTCCTTTATAAACAGGCTTTTCATTAGGATTTATACTAACATTGACATCGATATTTACTTTTCGGATTAAATCATAAAAATGTAACTCTCCACTTGTGTCATTATGCATATACCAAGTAGCCTCAGCCACATTCGGCAAAGAAAAACATCTCACTTTGCCATAAGGAATATGTGACGAATAAATTGTTTGGGCATTGCCATAAAAAGCAATAACCATTAATGAAATTATAAATATTTTTTTCATGTTTGATTTGTTATTTTCTTTCCCCAAAAATATCCGAGCCTACACGTATTAACGTGCTACCCTCTTCAATGGCAATTTCATAATCGTTGCTCATTCCCATACTTATTTCTTTAAACGAATTACACTCGCAAAATATGCTGTCTTTTAATCTGTCATAAACCGACCTTAACAAACGATACTCCTTGCGCGTCAAAGTTGCATCATCACTAAAACTACCCATACCCATAACGCCGCAAAAATTTATGTTTTTATACATTTTATATTTGCCGTCTCTCAAAAAATCAAACGGCTCATCCGGTTCAAAGCCGAATTTTGAACCGTCTAAAGCAATGGATATTTCAAGTAATATATCTATTGTGCGATTATTTTTACCGGCATGCTTATCTATTTCAACAATTAGCTTTTCGCTATCAACGCTTTGAATACAGGCTATGAATGGCGCAATATATTTTATTTTGTTTGTTTGCAAATGCCCAATCAGATGCCATTGAATATCATTGGGTAATAGGGTTTGCTTTGAGCAAAGTTCCTGAACATAATTTTCACCAAATATCCGCTGCCCTGCATTATATGCCTCAAGCAAAGCTTCAGTTGGTTTTGTTTTGCTAACGGCTACCAAATGTACATGCTTTGGTAAAACCGAAACAATTTTTTTTATATTTTCGGCAATTCCCATAATAATGCAAATATAACCAAGAAACAAATCAATTAATCAGTTTAATAAAAAGAATTTATAAAATATACAACCATAAATACTCATATTTCATTAAATGATTTTATAAGAATTTCAGCGTTCAATTAAAAATATTATCTTTGAGATTCAATAAAAACAATTAAAACAAAAAATACAATGAATCACGACATTCAAAATCTAGAACCAAAAGAAGTATGGAAATACTTTCATGAATTAACACAAATTCCACGTCCTTCAAAACACGAAGAAAAAGTTCGTGAATATATGCTTGATTTTGCAAAATCACATGGGTTGGAAGCCGTTGTTGACAAAGTAGGCAATGTAATAATCCGCAAGCCTGCCACACCGGGAATGGAAAATCGTAAAGGAATTGTTTTGCAGGGCCATTTAGACATGGTACCACAAAAGAACAGCGATAAGGAATTTGACTTCACCAAAGACCCTATTGAAGCTTATATTGACGGAGAATGGGTTACTGCCAATGGTACCACACTCGGAGCTGACAATGGCATGGGCGTAGCAGCAGCAATGGCTGTTCTGGCTTCAAACACCATAAAGCACGGCCCGATAGAAGCTCTGATGACCATTGATGAAGAAACCGGAATGACAGGTGCATTCGGTTTAGAACCCAATATTTTAAAAGGCGAAATTTTAATTAATCTGGACAGCGAGGATGAAGGCGAAATGTATGTTGGCTGTGCAGGCGGATTGGATGCAAATGTTACAATGAAATACAATACCGTTCCGGTGCCTGCAGGACACAAATCTTATAAACTTAGCTTAACCGGTTTAAAAGGCGGACACAGCGGAATGGAAATTATTCTTGGCCGCGGAAATGCCAACAAAATAATGAACAGATTCATTAAACATGCAGTTGAAGAGCATGGGTTAATGGTTGCTTCAATTCATGGAGGTTCACTTCGCAATGCAATTCCACGCGAGTCGTTTGCAGTAGTAACTGTTCCGGCTGAAAAAGCCAATGATATGCTAAATTGCATAAAGAAAATGGAAGCAGTTTTCCGCAGCGAGTTTTCGGCTACCGAACCCGACATGAAATTTGTTGCAAGCGAAGAACCAATGCCTGATGCAGTTATTGACCCACAAGTGGTTTGGAAACTCACACGCGCCATTTATGCCTGTCCAAATGGCGTAATGCGTATGAGTGATGACATGCCCGGACTGGTTGAAACATCAAATAATTTAGCAAGTGTTGACACCGACAATGGCATTATTAGCATTAAGAATCTTTTACGTAGCTCAGTTGACACCGCAAAAGAAGCACTCGGACATGCCGTTTCAGGAACATTCGAACTGGCCGGTGCCGAAGTAGTTTTAGAAGGTGCATATCCGGGATGGAAGCCAAATATGGAAAGCGCCATATTAAAAAGCTGTCGGGAAATGTACAAGGAAATGTATGGTAATCTTCCTGAAATAAAAGCCATTCACGCAGGATTGGAATGCGGATTACTTGGCGCAGTTTATCCAAACTGGGATATGATTTCATTCGGGCCAACCATTCGTTATCCGCACAGTCCCGATGAAAAAGTAAATATTGCTTCAGTTAAAAAATTCTACGACTTTTTGGTTAAAGTGCTGGAAAACGCACCAACCAAATAAAAAGAACAATAATCGTTATTATAATTAGATAACTATCACATAGACAAACAAGGCGTAAATATTCATGCGCCTTGTTTTATTTTGAAAAGCAACAATATGATATGCAGTTAAAATGCGTAAAATATTGTAATTTTGCGCTATTGAAATTCTGTCATGGAAAATAAATTAAACACTATTGAAGAAATATTGCCTGATTTGCGAGCAGGGAAAGTGATTATTGTTGTTGATGACGAAGACAGGGAAAATGAGGGTGATTTTGTTACAGCAGCCGAAACCATTACAGCCGAAACAGTTAATTTCATGGCACGCTACGGAAGGGGTTTAATTTGTGCGCCACTTACAAACGAACGTGCTGCAGAACTAAAGCTCGACTTAATGGTAAAAGAAAACACATCGTTACACGAAACGCCCTTTACAGTATCAATAGACCTGTTACGTGACGGCTGCACTACCGGAATATCGGCATCGGATCGGGCAAAAACAATAGCAGCCATTGCAAACGAAAAATATTTACCCGAAGATTTTGGAAGACCCGGACATATATTTCCGCTGCGTGCCCGCCCGGGAGGAGTACTGGAAAGAGCCGGGCACACCGAAGCTTGCGTTGACATGTGCAAATTGGCCGGAATGAAGCCTGTGGCAGCATTAGTTGAAATAATGAACGAAGACGGCACAATGGCACGACTGCCACAGTTGTTTGAAATTGCTGAAAAATTCAACTTAAAAATAACATCAGTTAAGGCATTAATAGAATACAGATTAAAAACAGAATGCCTGGTAAAAATGGAAGAAACCGTAAATCTTCCAACCGAATATGGTGATTTTAAGCTTACTGCTTTTACACAATTAACAAACAACTTACCTCATCTGGCTTTAATAAAAGGCGATATAAGTACACCCGAGCCCGTACTAATCAGAGTGCATTCATCATGTGTTACCGGCGATATTTTTGGGAGCCACAAGTGCGATTGCGGGCCACAATTGCACCGCTCAATGCAAATGGTAGAAAAAGAAGGTCGCGGGTTAATTCTTTATATGAATCAGGAAGGAAGAGGCATAGGACTAATCAATAAATTAAAAGCATATCATTTGCAAGAGCTGGGGCGCGACACTGTTGAGGCAAACCTGGAATTAGGCTTTAAAGGCGATGAGCGCGATTATGGAATCGGAGCCCAAATTCTCCGTATGCTTGGCATAACAAAAATGAAACTCATAACCAACAATCCTGTAAAGCGCATTGGACTGGAAAGCTACGGGCTTGAAATTACCGAAACAATACCGCTTATAATTGAGCCTAACAAATACAATCAGTTTTATCTTGAAACAAAAAGCAAAAAAATGGGACACAAATTGAAGTAAAAAAGTCCTTCAATTTACAATCAAAACCCCTTTTTTCTGTAGTATTGTTGATGATACTCCTCAGCTTCGTTAAACATAGATACAGGCTCAACAACAGTTACAATTTTCTTGTCTTTATATTTCGCTTGGCTATTT
This sequence comes from uncultured Bacteroidaceae bacterium, assembly GCA_964550265.1. Taxonomy (GTDB): domain Bacteria; phylum Bacteroidota; class Bacteroidia; order Bacteroidales; family DTU049; genus GWF2-43-63. The sequence goes on along the minus strand of CAZJYL010000088.1, from coordinate 2,074 downwards.
AATTCTTCAATTATTTTCATTGCTACATGGCATTGCTCCTCTTCGAAACAAAAAATGCCCGACCGATATTGCTCGCCAATGTCAGGTCCTTGCTTGTTTAATTGCGTGGCATTATGAATCTGAAAGAAAAACAATAATAAATCCTTAATTGGTAAAACAGATTCATCGTAATTAACCAATACAGCTTCGGCATGACCAGTCTCGCCTGAGCATACCTGATTATATGAGGCATCAGGGATATGCCCATTTACATAAACAGCCTTTGTTGAGATAACGCCTTTTAAGTTATCCAACTTGTATTGGACAGACCAAAAGCAACCTGCAGCAAGAATAATCTTTTTCATAAAACTAAATTACTGCAAATATCAGGCGAATATTTATTTGTTAATCAAATACTGATATTAATCACAAGCTACAGCAAAAATAAATAAAGGCCGTTTGATACGACCTTTATCTTTTATAAAAATTAAAATTTTGCTTTTAATATTAAGGAAGAAAAAGACATAAATATTAGTTCTTTTTGTTTATCAGACCCTGCAAATACTTTTCTTTTTCCTTCATGACTTTTATATCGGTTTTTGCTTTATCTATTTTATCGCGAAACTCCTTAAGCAGCACATCAGCATTTTTAGAATTTGCAAAAAAGCCAAGATTGTTTTCCCAAAGCTGAACATCTTGTTCTAATTTGGATATATTAAAACGTAGTTTTTTTAATTCTGCCCACATTTTATCATTTCCATCGCTCATTTTAGCCATATACTCCATTCGCTCCTTGTAACGGGTATTTTCAGACTCAAACTTGCTGATTTTAAGTTTGTCGAGTGTTTGGTCAACTACCTTTTGCCATTCGGCCTGAATTTCGTCTTTTTTAGCAATTGGCACTCTGCCAATTTCGAACCACCTACGCTGAAATTCATGAATTAAATTAAGATTTTCCTTGTTGTCTTCAGTAAATGTGTAATTACCAAGTTCATTAATTAAATCTGTTTTCTTTTGTAAATTTTCTGATTCTACGTCAGATAAATTTTCATAGTATTTTTTCTTTCTTTCAAAAAATTCATCGCATGCAGCACGAAAACGTTTCCATATAGCATCAGATTTTGCCTTGGGCACTGGTCCTATTTTTTTCCACTCGTTTTGAAGGCGAATCAGTTCATTTGAGGTTTTTCTCCAGTCATTACTTTCTTTTACAGCTTCGGCTTCAAGGCAGATGTTTAATTTTTTATTATAATTTTCGTTCAGTTCACTCCGAATAGCATTGAAAAATTCTTTTCTGTCGGCATAAAACGAATCAAGAATTTCTTTAAACTCTGCCCAGATCTTATCATTGTTTTCTTTTGGTGTTGGCCCGATTGTTCGCCACAAATCAAATAATTCATTCATTTCTTTTGTGGCAGCATTCCAATCTTTCATGGTGCTAATATCAGCCGAGGCAATATTTTTGGCCTTTTCAATAAGAGCTTGTTTTGCTTCAAGATTTGCAGCAAATTTTTTATTTAGTTCTTCGTAATGTGCAATTCTAATATCTCTGATTTTTTCAGAAGCCTTTTTAAATCTCTCCCAAATTTCATCCCTCATATCCGATGGGACGGGGCCTGTTTCTTTCCATTGCCTATGAAGCTCCTGCAACTTCTTAAACGCTTCGAGTAACGACTTTTCAAAAATTAGTTCTTCAGCTTTTTCGCATAACTCTACCTTGATTTCAATATTCTTTTTCATGTCAAGGTCGCGCAGCTCGCGATTTACGCGAACTTTATCAAGAAACATTTGCACATGATGGTTATAATTAAGCCATAAGTCGGTGCTTTTTTCTTTTGGCACCATCCCTATCTCGCGCCATTTCTCCTGAATTCGCTTAAATTCATCAAAAGTATTTTTTAAAGGTTCACCCTCATCTATCAACTTTTTTAAACCATCAAGCAAAACAAGTTTTTTCTCATAATTTTCTTCCTGCTGCTTTGCAATGTTATCGAAATGCTCTTTTCTCTTTTCTAAATATAAGCCCCATATAGCATTGAACTCCTCGGCCTTTTTATCCAGCAGTTCTTTATACTCTATAGACACTGGCTCGTTT
>CAZJYL010000087.1:0-9295 GCA_964550265.1 uncultured Bacteroidaceae bacterium | reverse complement strand
AATTTAATCAGTGGATTGATGCTTGTCTTTTATAATTCTAAAAATCAAAAAATCATTATACCTTTGCACATAAGTATTAACCATGCGTTTTTTCCATATAATATTTTTTTCGGTATTTATTTTTTCACTTGTTAATGCTCAAAAACACGAACATGATTCGCTGGTTATAGACACTCTTGTAGCTCATTATTCAACTCTTTCTCCCGATTTCCACCTTTCAAATGACACATCTGAATTTTCCATTGACTTGAATTCTTTTAAAGGATTTAATCCGCTGAATAATTTAACATGGAGTGCCACAAACGGGTATTTGGGCTCGCCGTATCAGATTTTATGGTTGCCGGAGTATGTAGATCAGCTTCACCCTGATTTTTTTGCATTCTTTCATCGTCCTGACGAATACTTGTTTTTCCGAGAAAATATCCCACTGTTTTTTGACTCAATTCCCTTTTCGGTGGTGTCATACTCCAGTGGACATAAGCGTGAACAATATTTTGATTTTTTGCATGCACAACCCTTAAGCAAGAGCTGGAAACTTTCTCTCGACTATAGATTAATTAATTCTTTGGGTGCGTATAAAAATCAAAAAAACAATCTTAGTAATTTTTATGCCATAACTTCTTATTCATCGAGATCAAAAAATTATCATTTACATGCAGGATTTATTTTAAATAAAATATTTCAGCAGGAAAATGGTGGCATAGCAAATGAAAATGAGTTTATCGACACTAACTTATATGATAGGGCATTAACAAGGGTTAACCTTTATTCCGCTGAAAACAGGTTTCGTCAAAACGATTATTTCGTTGTGAATGAAATAAATTTTGGCAGAAAAGCAAAAACCCAGCATTATTTGCAACATACATTCAATTTACGTCGCGAAAGGCATATTTATTCCGATTCATATTTGCCGGACAGTAGTTTTTATAATGTATGGAACAGCCCTTTATCAAATGACAGTGTAAATCATTATGCTTTTGAAAACAAATTGGTTTTTGGGAACAGGCTTGCAAAAAACATTCGTTGGAATTTGGGATTATTGATTACGGATGATCATCTGTATATTGCCAATAAAGATTCCGTTTTGTCTCAAAAAATTTTATTGGGCAGTTTTTTGTGGGATATGCATAATGGGTTTTCGCTGTTGGCAACTGGATCAACTGATATTTTCCCTGTTTCCGGTGGAGACCATGATATTCATTTAGAGCTTATAAGTGATGACTCATTAAACTGGAAGCCATATTTGCGCTTTAGTTATTGTTTAATTAGCCCGCAAATATATTATTATCGTTATTCCGGCAATCATTTTAGCTGGGAAAAGGATTGGCTTCAAACTAAAACTTTATTGGGTATTCTTGGCCTTGAGCATGGCGCATTTCAATTTACGGGATATTATGCTATTTTGACAAACCACATGTATTTTGTTGAATCCCGTTTTAATCAGGGCGGTACGGGAACAGTATTTGGAGCTAATTTAAGCGTTGATGCCGAATTGAACAGATTTCAATTTAAAGCTAATGTTGGATTACAAGAGGTAACGCATGCCAACTATATTAATCTCCCGCCATGGTTTGCAAAAGCTGAGATATCCATGAAAACCGGTATTTTTAAAAAAGCTCTTTCTTTGCAAACCGGCCTTAGTGCTTGGATTAATGGTTCTTTTTATGCCGACGCTTATAACCCGGCTTTACAGGTTTTCTTTATGCAAAGGAATATTAAAACGGGTGGATTTGTTTATCCTACGGCATTTGTGCGGGCGCAAATCAAAAGAGCTATTGTTTTTGCCGAATTAATGAATTTTACTGCAGGATTAACAAAAGTAAATTATTGGCAAATACCGGGTTATCCCTTACTTGACAGAAGCTTTAGATTTGGTGTTACGTGGACTTTTTTAAATTAAATATATGGCATTGAAAGTTGGAATTGTAGGTCTTACAAATTGCGGAAAAACTACTATTTTTAATTGTATTTCTGATTCAAAAGCCGAGGTAAGTTCATTTGCATTCAGTACAACAAAAAGTAATCTTGGCACTGCAAATGTTCATGACCCGCGTTTATATGAGTTAGATAAATTAATCAAAGCCGACAAAGTGGTTCCGGCCACCATTGAATTGGTTGACATCCCAGGTCTGGCAAAAGGTGCAGGGCAGGGAGAAGGAATTGGAAATTCTTTTTTGAATGATGTAAGAAATGTTGATGCGTTGATTCATGTAGTGCGTTGCTTCGATGACCCTTTGCTTCCACACATGGATGGCAGCGTTGACCCCATTCGGGATAAGGAAAACTTGGATTTTGAATTACAGGTAAAAGACCTTGAACAGATTGAACGTAAGCTTCAAAAAGTGGAAAAAGCCTTCAAGACCGGAGATAAATCCATGAAGTCCAATTATGAAAGTTTGATAAAGTTTAAAACTCAGCTCGAAAATTTCGGAAATATTCGTTCATTGGAATTAAATGAGGATGATATTAAGCTTATTCGCGAATTATATCTGCTTACCGCCAAACCCGTAATGTATGTTTGCAATGTTGATGATTCATCAGCTGTAGCGGGTAATAACTATACGGAAAGTTTTATCGCTTCCGTAAAAAACGAAAAAACCGAAGTTATAATTGTAGCCGGTCGTGCCGAAGCTGAAATAGCCGAACTTGATGAAAATGACCGTGCCGATTTTTTAAAGGATTTAAATTTAGCTGAACCGGGAGTGAGGCGTATAACCAGAGCAGCATATTCGTTGCTCAATCTTATTTCGTTTTTTACTGTTGGTGGAGTTGAAAATCGCGCATGGAGTATTCCGCGAAATACGGCTGCGCCACAAGCCGCCGGCACTATTCACAGTGACCTTGAGCGCGGATTTATCCGTGCAGAAGTTATTGCGTATGACGACATGATATCTTATAAATCTGAAGCAGCCTGCAAAGAGGCCGGCAAAATGCGTGTTGAAGGCAAAAATTACATTGTTCAGGATGGCGATATCCTGCATATAAGATTTAATGTTTGACAAATATTTTTAAGCTAATCCTACCGCTAAACACAGATTGATTTTATGGAAACACACACTTTCTCTATATTTGAAGTCCTTATGCTTGTTTGCTTTGCATGTAGCTGGCCAATTTCAATAATGAAAGGTTTGCGAACAAAAATAGTAATTGGCAAAAGCCCTTTTTTTCTTTCACTGCTTATATTTGGTTATGCTATGGGAATTACGCATAAAATACTAAATTACTATGATATTGTAACATATTTATATGCATTTAATATGTTGCTTGTTACTGTTGACCTTATCATTTACTTTAGATACATTGGCGACAACAAACGTAACTTGGCCTTAAATAAGCCTGCGGATAACAAATCTTAGAATTGAATTATTGTTTAAAAGTTATTTTGTTTCTTTTATTTGGCCAATTAATATTTTATCCACCCTCTTTCCGTCCATATCAACAATTTCAAAACGATAATCGGCAGCATAAAACACATCGCCTTCAGATGGGATTTTGTTTAATTTAGCCATGGCAAAACCACCAATTGTGTTTACCCCGCTTAACAATTCTTCTTCTTCAGCGGGAATTTGCACATCCATTTTTTCTGCAAGTTCACTCCACAGCATAGAACCGTCCACAAGCCAAGATCCATCTTGGCGTTGAACAATTTTGGGCTCTTCTTTTTCATCAATTAACGGCAAATCGCCCATAATATTTTCAATCAAATCGTGTAAAGTAACAATACCTTGAATAGTACCATATTCATCAACCACAATTCCAAAATGATTTTTTGTTTTTTGGAAGATTTCAATTAGCCTCACAGCCAGCATTTGTTCCGGAATAATAACAGGGTCGCTTATTATTTTTGAAAGTTGTATTGTGTTTTTAGCTATGTATTGTTTTAGAATCTCGTTAACTGAAACAACACCAATTATATTATCAATAGTTTTATCAATAACTAAAAGTTTATAAAACATAGTGTTTTTTGCAACCTCAATAATTTTTGCAGGTGGCAGATTGATATCCAAAAAATCAACATTATGACGTTGTGTCATTACATGAGAAACCTTTTTGTCTCCAAAACGCATTACTTCGTGCATGAGAAATGATTCTTCTTTTTGTATTATTCCGCTGTCGGATCCAAGTTTGAGCATTAGTTTCAATTCCTCTTCGGTAATTGGAGGTTCATTTCTTTTTTTTATTCTAAAAATGCCAAGAATTAATTTTGTTGATGCTGATAACAACCACACAACTGGATGCATTAATATTCGAAACAAGTTCATTATTGGTGCCAACGAAATTGCTATAGGCTCAGCATAAGTCATGGCAAGTGATTTTGGCACCAGTTCCCCAATAATAATAGATAAATATGTAATGATACTAATTACAATTACCATTGATATCGTTGACGCATAATTTTCTAATGCTTGAATAGAAGCTATGTAAGGTGTTATTTCGTTAGTGAATGTAATTCCCCCCAATGCACCATTCACTATTCCAATTAATGTAATACCAATTTGAATGGCCGAAAAAATTTTGTCTGGGTCTTTTAATAGTTTTAATGCAATTATGGCTCCATTGCTTCCTTTTGATGCTTTATACTGTAGTCGTGCGCGCTTTGAGGAAACAATGGCTATTTCAAACATTGCAAACACGCCATTTAGAAGCAGCAATAAAAATATTATCAATATCATTTTATTGAGTTAACGGGCAAAATTATTAATTTAGAATGAATTAAATTTTTTATTTTTCAATTTGTTTATCTGCCCGCAACCATATTTATCAGCGGACTTTTGTATAATCGCTTGTATTCATCGCCTGAATAGTCTTTGTAAATAAAATACAAAACGCCATCAGATACATTAAGTTTTTCAATATGGGGATAGCCTTTGAATGAAAAATACTTCACCATCTTGCCTGTGCTAACATCTAATTCTATTAAGCTGTTTAACCCATTTCTTATTTCACGACCATAGTATTTATTCAAAACATTATCGAAATAAATTTCGTGCTTAATTTTCTTTTGATCGCCAAATTGCATATCAATTTCTGATATAAAATTACCGTCAAAACCAAAATATTGAATTTTCCATGTAACAAAATTAAAAGCAACTATGTCGTTTTTCCTGAAGAAAATAGGAATTTGTATGGGCTTATAAACAATTAATTCTTCAAATCTTTTATCGAATTCACAACCGTCGAAATAAGAGCCCCACTTCATTCTGTCGTAAGCATCTTCGTCTACGAATTCAAGAAAAAGCTTTATACTGTCGTTTGATAAATGTTTTATGAAATATCCAACACCTTGATTTTTGAAATAATAGTACCGCAATATAATGCTGTCTCCAACCGAGTGAGTCCAATGTTGTTTCGCGGAAGTAACATGTTTGGCCTCGAATGCGTCTGAAAACATAATCTTGTTGTTTTCAATTATAAGCTGATATGCGTAATTCTTTTGTGTCAGGTAAATTGTTCCTTCAGGATCTTGATATAAATTGCCTGTTTCCGATAGTGTTTTAGAATCTATTATGTTTCCATTAAGGTCTGAGTATAATAATATGGGCTGATTTAATTTACGTTGAAAAAATGCACACATTATTATTCTGTCTTTGCATATTTCATAATCATAAACAAATATTGGTGTATCGGGCAGCAATGCTATAACGGGTTTTGAATAAATATCAACAGCATTAATAAAAAATACGGTATCCTCTAAAATAATGTCGGGTGTTTTTTTGAGTATCTCTGATGAAATAACCTTTTGTTTAAAATGTAAATGCCTGAAAACAACATAGTCGCATCCGTCTGTATTTATATTATAATGCCCGTTTTTATCGGATACCTCACCAACATTTTTGCCAAGACAAAATACATGAACTCCCGAAACCGGTTTTCCATCTGCATCGGTGATTGTACCGTTAACCGCTTGAGCAAAAGTTGTGGCAACATGAAATATGCATAATATGAAAGGCAGCCATTTAATCATGAAATTCGCGTTCGATTAACTTTTTGGCTTCATTTTTATATGTACCGTTTTTTTGTACTATTGTCTTTAATAAATCCAAAGCCTCATTACGATTGCCTAAGTTTAAATATATATTTGCCATATACCAGTTTGCATCGGATGCAAATGCTTTGTACGTTGTTTTCTGAGTTTTTTCAAAATAGACCAATGCCTGAGAATAATTACCCTGTTTATACAGACTGTATCCTAAATAAAAAATTGCATTTTCGTCATTGGGTTTTTGCACAAGTAGCTTCTTAAAATCATATTCCGCATCAGAATAATTTTCGGATTTTAATTTCATTATTGCATTTTTTACAAAATAATTATAGGGTACAGTGTCAATAACTACCGTCTTCTCAATTTTTTTTCTTTCTGAATGGTTGCTAAATCTTGAATCAAGGCTTTTGCTTATGGATGAAGGATATTTTTCAGCTAAATTATTATTCAAAGCGTCATAATCTAATATGCGGTATTGTTCTACCCATATATATGGCAGTGCATCACTTATCAACGCAGTTTCTTCTATTTGTATATCGTTTAATTCACGTGAAGAAATTACTGTTGGAGCTTGAAAAACTTCATCACAGTCTTGAAGGCTTTCAAACGCTTCTCTATCGTTGATACTTTCATTTTTAAAGCCTTGCTTATCAGCAATCCTATTAAGAGCTATTAATGAGTTTTCGTCTTCTGTTGTAATTAAGTCTTGTTTTGGGTTGGTACCATTATCAATATCCGCAGGTGATTTTTCTTGCTGATAAGCAGTATCGGTTAATATGCTTTTTTGGCTTTCTGTTGAGGTTTTGTTATCTTGCTGAACTATGTTTTGATTGCTGTTATTGAAGTTAAACGGGATGCTTATTGCTGCTACTGCAATAATAGCAACGGAAGACAATGTGCCAATTGCAAGTTTGCCGGCTGAAGGCAGTGCTTTCCATGATTTGGATATAAGAAACAATTTGAATTGCAAATTTTTTCTCCACCATTTGTTTTTCGCATTAGGAAACTGCGCCCAGCCCTCCAAGGCATCCCTCACAAACGGATCGTCTTCCTGTTCCGGTGGTAATATATATTTTTTATTTTTCATTTTCGGCGCTTATTAAAATGTTTCGTAAATTTCTTTTCCCGTTTTGTATATGGCTTTTGATTTCTTTCCAGCTGTAGCCTGTTTTGTCACTGATTTCGTTGTAGGAGAGATTCTCAAGATAAAACATTTGGATACAGATTTTTTGATCATTTTTCAATTCCGATATTGCAGTTTGTAATTTCTCAATCGGTATTTCAATGCGTTCCTCGTCGTCTTCTTCTCCCGCAAGGCCAAAAGCCACTTTGTCGATGGAACAAACTATGGGCTTCACTTTTCTGAGTTTCATCAGGCACTCGTTTTTAGTATAAGTGTATAACCATGGTTTAAATACACGAATTTCGTAGTTCGAAATTGTTTCAATAAGATTTTTGAAAATATTCATCGTGGTATCTGCAGCCTCATCCTCATCTTTTAGATATTTAAGACATACTCCCATTACCAGTTTAGCATATCTGTTGAACAGAACACCAATGTTTGAAGGGTTGCCACTTTCGATAAAACGCGCAATTATTTCTTCGTCCGGAATGTCTTTATTTGTTCTGTTCAACAGAAAAGGCATATTTTCAAAAATTAATAACCACCATTTTTTAAACGTTCAGATTCTTGAGCGGCTAACCATTCAAAATAACTTTGTGTTTCAATTACAATTACCCCTCCCGTAAAATCGCCATATTTTGCAGGTACACCGCCTGTGTAAATTTGCATGCTGCCTATAGCTACCGAAGGGCAAATTGCCGTGGGGTTAATCATACGCATTCCGTCAATAATATAAAGAGCATCACCTGATCTGGACCCACGAAAGTATATATCCCTGTTATTGTCGCTAACCTGAATATCACTTGAAGTAATTGATGCCAATTTGTTTATGCTTCCGTAATTAGGCACCGATTCAATAAAATCTTTGTTTATGGTTTTAAGGCTGGTTAATTCGGGATCAATTAATTTATTTGCAGGAATTACCACAACAGGTATATCTATTCCCATATTCATTGTAACCTCATTCAAAAAGGTGATTTTGTCTTGCATGATTTCAACATCAGTGATTATTTTATCACCATACCCTACACATTTGAAAGTTACTGAATATGTTCCGGGAGGCACGGGCTTGATGGTGAAATTACCGTCAAAATCGCTTTGACTTCCAATAAGGTTGTCTCCATACTTCACATAAACATTCGCATATGGAACTGGAGTACTATTAATGTTGTCAACTATTTTTCCTTTAATTGTTCCGCCTGATTGCGAAAAAACCGGATTTGCCAATAAAATGCTCAGCACAAGCAAAATTGATAAAGATAAAATTTGTGTTTTCATGACTCATTTAATTTATTTGTTATGATGCTTGGCCGAGAAAATTTCATAACTTCTTAATGTAAAAATAATGAATTTTTATTATTAGGTTACTTATTTCAGGTTAATGGCAGTTTTTTACAAGATAAAGGTTTATTTGTTTTTTAATTTTAATAAATAAAATAATCGCCACTAATAATATTTCATCGAATAATTATTAGGGATTGTTTTATATGTATATTTGCCCATTGAAAATTGTGATAGATAAGTGTACACTGGAAACTTGAAATTTTCAAAAATATCATAAATCGAACAAGAAAAATTTTAAAACTTTTATTATGACACCTGAAGAACTTGGAATTGCCTTAGGCGAAAAAATGCAAGATGGTTATGATTTTATTTATAATATAACTTCAAAACCAATTAGCTTTGACGATGCATTTGCAAAATTGCTGGAAGATAAACACAATAGTTTTTTCTCTTCTTTCAATTCTTTGCTCAAACAAGCTGTGCAATTGGAGGACGAAGCCTATGAAGAATATTTGAGTAGTGCTATTTTAACGTTTACCGATTTAGAAGATATAACTGACAAAGAATCTAAATTGAATGAATTTGCCGAGCAGCTTGATGAAAATATTGATGAAAATATTTTGAACAAAATAATGAGTTTTATATGGCTGCCAATTGCATATAATATCAAGGAACTTAAAAATTCAGAAGAAGAAGGCCCTGTTGTTTTAGGAGCTATCGGATATTAAAACAAACTATAGACTTATTTTGTTTTTGCTATTTGTTTTTATTGCCACCAAAAGTCCATTCCAAGCCAAATCTAAATACCGGATTAGGATATGGAGTATATTTGGTTTGATTAAAATTATATAGAATCATTATTGTACTGCTAACGCGTTCGCTTAAATATTCCCGATAACCAAGTC